>JAKJHA010000308.1 GCA_022704125.1 Verrucomicrobiota bacterium
TGCGATCCGCATTTCGGGCTGGCGCGGACGCGATCTGGATACGCTGTGCGCGATGGCGAATCTGGGCTTTGCCGGCGGAACGCCGCAAGTGCTGGTGGTGCGGGCCGATTCGAACGTTGCCGGTAGCGGCGGGGAAGGCAAGTCGTTCAGCCGTTACGCCTGGACGGTGTCCTCGACCTTTGACCAACTGGGCATCGATTCAGTGCAGGTGGCTGACAGCGATCTGGCGCCGGAACTGTTCAAGGGGATCAAGTTGGTGGTGCTGCCCTACAACCCGCGCATGCCCGCAGCGGCGGTGGAGCATCTTCGCGCCTATGCGGCGGGTGGCGGCAAGCTGTTGGTCTGCTACTCTCTACCTGCGGAGATCGGCAAGTTGCTAGGATTGCGCGCGACGGGCAGTGTGGTGGCGGAGCCGGCAAGTTATACGGGGTTCGCGCGTACCGCGCAGGGATTGCCGTCGCAACCTGACTTTGTCCAGCAGGCATCGTGGCGCACCACGCTGGCCGCCCCGGTGGAGGG
The DNA here is from genome assembly GCA_022704125.1 of Verrucomicrobiota bacterium. Classification (GTDB taxonomy): domain Bacteria; phylum Verrucomicrobiota; class Kiritimatiellia; order RFP12; family UBA1067; genus DUPH01. Next base: position 520 of record JAKJHA010000308.1, read on the forward strand.
GCAGTCGGCGCGTGTACTGGCGGTCTGGCGCGACAACCAAGGGAACGACACGACGCATCCGGCGCTGACGCTGACGCCGACCGGCGCTTTCATGGGTCACGTGTGGTTCGGCAGCGGCGTAGAAGCGCTGGCACTGATGCGCGCGGTGGCGGGCGAAATGGTGCCGGACATCTGGCAGAAATCGGCGGAACGGGCGTTGGCGCGGATTGGCGCCATCGGCGACGCGGCGGATTTCGCGGCCTTTTGCGCTGCGATCGAGGCGGTGCGTCCGTCACAGGCCGCACGTGACGCGTTGGTCAAGTCCGTTGCGGCGCGCGATGAGGCGGCCAAGCATTTGGCGGCGAAGCGGTGGCACGAAAGCCTGAAGGCCAGCGGTGAGGCGAGCGACGCCGCGCGGCGCGCCTGGTTTCTGACGCGCAAATCGCGCGCGGGCGAGCACCGCGCCTTCTGGTGTCACAGCGCGTTCGGGCTGTCCGGCAAGAACTGGGATGAGTCCATCCGCTTTCTGAAGGAGCACGGCTTCACCGCGATTCTGCCCAATATGCTGTGGGGCGGAACGGCCTACTATCCGTCGAAGGTCCTTCCGGTTTACGAGGGGCTGGCGGAGCGCGGCGATCAGGTTGAGCAGTGCGTGACGGCGTGCCGCAAGTACGGCGTGGCGTGTCATGTGTGGAAGGTCAACTGGAACATGTCGAGCAAGGCGCCCAAAGCGTTTGTCGAGCGCATGGTGCGCGAGGGCCGCGTGCAGAAGCTCTTCAGCGGCGAAGTCCAAGATAGTTGGTTGTGTCCCTCGCATCCGGAGAATCAGGAACTTGAGGTCGCTTCGATGGTGGAACTGGTCCGCATGTACAAGGTGGACGGGGTTCACTTTGACTACATCCGCTACCCGGACGGCAACTCCTGTTTTTGTGATGGATGCCGGACCCGCTTTGAGGCCAAGCTCGGTCGGCGTGTGGCGCAGTGGCCGCAGGATACGCGCAGGGATGAGGAGGTCCGGTCGGCGTGGCTGGCGTTCAGGCGCGCCGGCATTGATATGGTGGTGCGGCGCGTCGCTCAGGAGGCGCGTGCGATCCGCCCCTCCGTGCAGATCTCTGCGGCGGTGTTCCGCAACTGGCCGCTTGACCGCGACAACGTTGGTCAGGATTGGGGCATGTGGTGCGAGCAGGGATGGCTGGATTTCGTCTGTCCCATGGACTACGTCGACTCGAACGTTGCGTTCCGTAATATGGTCAGCACACAGAAAACTTTCGCAGGCAAGGTGCGTCTCTATCCGGGCATCGGTCTTTCCTGCTGGAAGGATTCGAAAGACGCGGTGAAACTCGCCGAGCAGATCGAAGTCACGCGGGAACTGGGCCTGTCCGGCTTCACGGTTTTCAACTACGACGCGAACGCAGAAGCGGTTCTGCCTTGGGTGCGTCTCGGCACCACGGCGGAGTAGCCTAAAAAGAGTTTCAAACGCTCTTCGGTTTCAGGTTTTATGGTTTCAGGTTTTATGGTTTCAAGGTTTCAGGTTTCAAGGTTTCATCCAAATCGGGATCGGGATCGCTATCGGGATCGATTGTTTAGCTATGGAACACAGGACAGATGACGCAGATTCTTTGGGGGACAGGACGAGTGCAAAAACGGGAGGGACGAGCGTCCGCTCGTCCGCGGGCAAGCGGACGCTTGCCCCTCCCGGCGCTTCGCTAGAGATAATGAAACTTGAAACCAGAAACCAAAGGCCTACTCGCCCGCGTCAGCGGAGGCGTCATCCTTGTCCTTATCCTTTGGCGCCGACTCCTTTGCCGCCGGTTCGGGCGCAGGTTTCAGCGGTGCTTTTAGGGCGTCGCT
>JAKJHA010000053.1 GCA_022704125.1 Verrucomicrobiota bacterium
GCTGCCGGATCCCGTGGTCGGGACGAACGTACTCTTGGCGAATGTTCCCCCGATCTATTCAGCGAACGCCTGGTTGTCGGCAGATAAGAAGACGCTTTTCTGTAATGTCTCGCTATTGGGCACGGTGGTCATCATCCGTTGATGGTGTGCCCGGCGCGAAAAAACATCCTGATATGAAAAAGACGATAATGATGGTGGCGGCGACGGTCGCGGTGTGGTATGCGTCAGCGGACGTGCCCGCAGTCGCGAAGGGCGCGGGGGGCAATCTAGAGGTAGTGGCCGACGCGGGTATTGTGCTTTCGCCATCAGAGACAGGGCTCGTCTCCGCTGTGGGCGGGGGCGACTTCTGGGCGGTTCATCTTGAAACAGCGACACGTCCTTCACTCCGCGAGAAACGTACCGTGATCATGCAGCGTGAGCAGAAGGAGCGCTTCGAGACGATTCCCGGCGGCGGGTTCCGTCTCGTCTACGATCAGTTGCGGAAGGGGAGAGACGTCTGGGATATTCGCCTCACGTTCGAATTCCGTGCGGTCGAAAACCGGTTCGAGATATCGGGCGAGATGGAAAACAACGCTCCCGGTTGGCGCGTAGCGGGAGTGGACGGCCCGGTGATCAGGGGGCTTTCCGTCAAGCAGCCCGAGTACGGCATCCTTTTGCCCGAAGGGTTCGGCTACCGCATCAACCGGGCACCAACGCAGGAGAAGCCGGGACGCTGGAAGCAGCACGGTGACCGTTGGGAGGTGACGCACAACTGGGCCTACCCGAGTTGCTACGGCTCGATGCAGTGGATGGCCTTTGCATCCGAAAGGGACGGTTTTTACTATGGTTGTCACGATCCCGATCACACGGCAAAGAGGCTCATCGCTCGATATTACCCCGAGACCGGCCTTTACGGCGCGACGAGTGAGAGCCGGTTCTTCGTGGAGTGCGGCGCAAAACGTGTGCTCCCAAAGGTCGTCATCATGTCCTACAAAGGTGCATGGCGACAGGCGGCGGATGTCTATCGCGCTTGGTACGAGGCATGTCATCCCGCCCAGCAACGACAGGCGTGGGTGGACGAAACGGTCGGCTGGCTTTTGGTGATTCTCAAGCAGCAGAATGGTGAGATCATGTGGAATTACGATGATCTCGGAGAACTCGCGGACATCGCGAAGGCGCGCGGTATCGATGCTCTCGGCATCTTTGGTTGGTCGCACGGCGGGCACGACAATCTGTTCCCGGACGATCGCCCCGATCCTCTCATGGGCGGAGAGGAGAGACTGAAAAGGGGTCTTGCCGAATGTCGTAAACGCGGCGTAAAGACGATTCTCTACGCAAACGGACAACTCCAGCAGCGCGACGACTCCGAGTTCTGGCGGAATGTCGGCCGGAATCTCACCGTAGAAAAGCGTGATGGCAGTCTCTATTTCGAGACCTACCATAAGTATAGGGAGGTCCCCGTCTACGTCTTCGAACTTGCCTGCCAGCATTCTGAAGCTTGGTACCAGCAGATGCTTCATCTCGCGAAGCAGGCGGAGGGGCTGGGCGCGGACGGCATCATTTTCGACCAACTTGCGATTACGCGCCCGATGGAGTGTTATGGACGCGGTCACGGCCACGATGGAGGCCCCGTGATGACATACGAGAACGATCGTGCGAAGCTGATCCGCAGACTCGCTGGCGAGATGCGCAGGATCAATCCCGCGTTCACGTTCGTTACCGAGGGACTCAACGACTCAAACCTTGCGGACGTCGCTCTGTTCCACGCTTGCCAGACGGGCGGTTTTCGTGTGACCGACAGTGAGATGCGTGGGCGACTCGTTCACGCGGGTGTGCAGGAGGTCTTTCCGGAGATGATTCGGTACACGCATCCGAACGTGATCACAACGGTACGTATGCCGACGCCGGCGAGTGACCGTGCGATGGTCAACTATACAGCGCTCTACGGATTCCGAACAGACATCGAATCCCGTTACGGACCGGACGTGCCGTATTTGCGTGAGGGCAGGATCCCCGAAAAGGAGGACTACGGCATGGTGATCCATCCGCCGGACCTCCAACTCATGTCCTCCGCCCCTGCGGCAGAACACGTTCGCTATATGAGAATCGTGCACGACTTCTTGCGTGCGAACGCGGACCTCGTTTTCACTGGGCGGTTCATAGACAAGAACGGCTTCGTGCTTGATGTAGCAACACCTGTCGTGTCCGCCGGATACCGCTCGAAGGATGACAGCGCCTTCGGTGTGATGCTCTGGAATCCGAACAACACGCCCGTCGCCTGCCGGGTCAGTGTTTCGGGAAAGTCGATACAGAACGTTTCCGAACCAGAGGCGGGGAACGTCGCTGCCGATGCACCGCTCGCACCGTACACGCTTCGGCTGTACCGGTTTGGATCTTCACGTTAGGATGTGGAGACTGGAGGTGGTAGCGTGACTGTCGCCGGTCAAGCGATGGCTCTGCGAGCACTCTTCGAAACGGGTGTAGATATGCGCGGTGTTGCCACACTCATGGTAGGCGAGATTCTTCCGAAAGCCTCTTCCGAGCCTTGCTGCGCTGTGTGCGAAGAGAGCTAAGGAACCGTGCAGCCGTGTTCTGTTTTTTTCACACAAAGGCATGAAGGGCACAAAGGTTTTTTGGGGGCAGGGCTGGCCGCAAGTCGCAAGTCGCGGGTCGCTGGTCAACCTCTCTTATTACGACCACGCAGTGACTCGCAATGACGAGTGTAAAAGCACTGCTCGGCTTTTTCACGCGAAGGCGCGAAGACGCGAAGCTTGGAGGGCGAGCGTCCCCACGAGCCGCTTTTGGAGCAGGAGTTTTTCTACTTCGGCGTTGGGCGTTGGGCGTTCGACGTTCAGATGGCGCGGGCATCTTGCCCGTGTTTCATGGGCGGGACGCCCATGCCACTTCTTACCTCTACCTCTTACCTATTACTTCCATAGTGAGTGCTTCCGCAATGTGAGCGCTGGCGGCGTTCAGCGCGAGGCAGGTTTCGCGGGTGAGGGGCGTCGCGCCACCGTAAACGGTGGCCACAGAACGGGACAGGATGAGAAGACGGCCTTGGACGCACAGGTCGAAATAGCGCCCGTTCGGCTTGAAAAGCGGCGGGAAGCCGTCGGGCTTCAGCAGGATGACGTCCCCGACGGGTTGTCTAGGATGTAGTGTCTGTAGGCGCGTAGCGAACCGCGACGCCAGACGACGCGGTCGTTGTAGCCGGGGTTCCAGAGCGTGAGGGCGGCGTCGCCGTGCCGTTTGCGCAGGGCGCTGGTGCATTGGGACTTGAAGGCGCGCAAGGGGACGCCGACGGGTTTCTCCATGCGCTCGGTGACGTGTACGATGCCGTGCAGATGATCGGGCATCAGGCAAAGCGTGGAGAGCTCGATTTGGGGGTAGTCGCGCGGGATGCGGTACCAGAGGTCTCGCACCAGCAAGCCATCGGCGCTGAGGGTGCAGGCATTGTTCTCACAGATGCCGAACCACGGCCGACGCTGGTGCGTGGTGATCGTGATCATGTAGAAAAAGGGATCGCGGTAGTCGTGGTTGAAACAGCGGCGGAGCATGCTGTGCTGAAACGCCCTGTGAACGGGGCGCACAGGACCGCCCTCAGCCCCGTGCGCGGTGCGGGTTCTGTGCGCGGTGTTTACACCGCGATCTGCTGTGCCTCGGGCCATGCCTTTTCCTTGATAGCGGTATGATACCTGTGTGCTTGGACGAGGACAAGGCCGAACGCAAAAACGCAAAAACGCAAAAACGGAAAATGGGGGTGAAAGGTGGGGGCGGATGGGGTATACTTGAGGCATGAATGTTGGGAGGGTCATCATGATGACGCGGATGCGAGTCTCGAAGAGGACGAGGAGCGCGCTGAAACATCTGGCTCTGGCGAAACAGATGCTAGGAACACGAAAAGTCTAATGTCAAACTACGCCCCTGACAACGCACTTGACGGTTATATCAAAAAAGGGATAATATAAGCCTTATGAAACCGCTTCGGTGGCTATATGGCGAAGTGAAGACCCCGCCAATGACCACGGCCGCGCGAAAAGAGATGGGTTTCCTGTTGCGGCTGGTTCAGGACGGCGAGGCGCTTTCCATGCCGCAGTCAAGGCCTATGCCCGACATCGGCGCGGGGTGTCACGAGTTGCGCGTGACCGACACGGGCGGTGAATGGCGGCTCGTCTACGCGGTTACGCCTGAGGCGATTGTTGTCTTGGACGTGTTCAAGAAAACGACCCGGACGACGCCACAAACAATTCTGACGCGGTGCGCACGGCGGTTGCGCGATTACCACAGGAGGGACGCAAAATGAAAGAGATCGGAAAGGGGTGGGTTGAGGGTAGTGCGCAGGAACTGCTCGGGCTCACCGACGCGGAGGCGGCTTATATTGAAACCAAGGCCGTGCTCACCCGCGCCGTCCGTGAGCGACGGCTTGCGCTCGGGCTCTCCCAGGCCAGCATGGCCAAGGCGCTGGGAACCAGCCAGAGCCGTTTTTCGTTCATTGAAAGGGGCGATCCCTCTGTCAGCATCGACTTGGCTCTGCGGGCGCTCTTCGAAACGGGCGTGGACATGCGCGGTGTTGCCGCACTCATGGCAGGCGAGACTGTCCCGAAAGCTTCTTCAGAGCCTTGTTGCGCTGTGCGCGAAGACACGAAGCGTGGAGGGCGAGTGTCCCCACGAGCCGCCTTTTGAGCAGGGGTTCGGCGGCAATGCTGCGCGCAAAAGCGGTGCCGCGACCCGCGCACAGCACGGCTCTTGTCACCGCACTCCAAATTTCGTACACCCAAACTTATTGAAAAATAGGGGGTGAAAGGTGGGGGCGGATGGGGTATACTTGAGGCATGAATGTTGGGGGTTTTAGCATGATGGCGCGGAGCGCACTGAAACATCTGGCTCTGGCGGGAATGGTCGGAGCGGGTGCCGTGTTCGGCGTCAAAGAGGCGAAGGCGGAGCCGATTGAGTGGGGTCTTTTGAAGATATTGTGCCCAATGCCAGCCAATCAAATCCGCAAGGGCAATCGGTTACTTATGTGGCCCATTCGATAACTTTCAGAGATCAAAATGGAAATATTATTGTCGATAATCCTGCATTTAGGGCGTGTTGACACTAATCGTCGAGTATGCTAAAGTCAGGTCATGACACTGACAACAGAGCAGTTCGACCGGATCAGGGGCTACCTGCCCGTTCAACGTGGAAATGTAAAGACGGATAACCTCACGTTTATCCGGGCGTTGTTGTATGTTGCGGAAAATGGGTGCAAGTGGCGGTCCTTGCCCTCTGAATACGGCAACTGGAACAGCGTGTATAAGAAAGCCAACCGCTGGGCGAAGTCCGGCGTACTGGAGCGGGTGTTTGCGGCATTGCAGAAAGAGCAGATAATCTCCATCAACGTCGAGGTTCTAGCGCTGGACAGCACCTCCGTCAAGCTCCACCCCGACGCGCATGGGTCGTTAAAAAAACGGGAAGGCAGGCCATCGGGAAGTCAAGGGGCGGCTGGACCACCAAGCTTCATCTGGTATCCGCAGATGACAAGGTTGTCGTTGAGATGCACCTGTCCGGCGGGGAGCGCCACGACGCCCCCGAGGGGCGGAAATCCATAGAGGCCGTCGGCAGGGATTATGAGGGCGTGCCCTTGCTTATGGACAGGGCATATGAAGGGGAGAAAACCCGCAGGCTTGCAAGGGAGAACGGGCACGAGCCGATTGTTCCTCCCAAATCGAACAGGACTGATCCGTGGAAGTATGACAAGGAAAAGTACAAGAAAAGGAACGTGGTCGAGCGTTTGTTCAGGAGGATTAAGGGGTTCCGCAGGGTCTGCACACGATACGACAAAACGGATGTCATGTTCATGGCGTTCGTGCGGTTTGCGTTTATAATGATATGGCTAAATTAGTGTCAACACGCCCTAGTTTAGTCTACTTTATGGGGATTGATTTGGGGGGAGGATATGTTTCTTACGCTGCTGTCGGAGGTTTGGATGGTTCTGGTGGTTCGGCTAGTGGTTATTTTAACGTAGATGATGAGAATTATTGGGGTTTTGTAGCTGGGCAAACTGCAAATTATCCTTTCGCAGACAATGGTCGTTGGGAAGCCTTTGTCGATCTCAATGGAAATGGAAATTATGGCACTTATGATCCTGAAACGGGGCTTTTGATTGCAGAATCTGGTGAGAGGATAGGTGACGTTTGCGTCTCTAATTTCCAAGCATTTCAAACAGGCGCGGGGACTTTGTCTGCGGGGGATATTTCTGGGTGGTATGTGGTGCCTACTTTGAAACCTCTCGGTTTGAGCACAGAGGCTTTGTCTGACGGGACGAATGTTGTCCGCTTTCAGATTGCGGTGACGAATCTTGCCTCGTTCCGTCTGGAGTGTCGCGACAGTCTGACGAATGCGGCGTGGGCGAGTCTCGGAACTTTTGCCGCCACCGGCGCGGTCACGGAGGTCTCGGATACCAATACCGTGCCTTCGCGGTTTTATCGGGTCGTGCGGCCGTGAGGTGTTGCACGGCTCGCGAAAAAATCTGGAGTGCGGCGGCAAAGCGGTATTCCGCGCGACGCCGCTTTTTGAGCCGGGGTGCGGGGCAAGGCTACGCGCAAAAGCGGTGCCGCGACCCGCGCACAGCGCGGCTCTTGTCACCGCACTCCAAAACGGGCGCAAAAATTCGCAAAACTTCGCGCTTGCCTAGCGTAAGCCAATTTGCTAATTTACTCACCTTTGTTCGACGCAAAGAGGCGAATTTCGCGGGCGGTTGAGCCCGTTTTAGGATAAGCCGGCAGGGTTGCCGGAAAATCCGCTGTTCTTTGAAAAGTCAGGGTGAAGGGTGAGCGTCTTGGAAAGCAAGGCAGACAGAGAGCGTATGGCTGCGGCCGGCGGTGTGCCGGTCGGCGGCGATGTCTCGCTTTGCGGGATCCGGAACATCGGCATCGTGGCCCACATCGACGCGGGGAAAACCACGACGACTGAGCGCATTCTTTTTTATGCAGGGCGCACGCACCGTCTCGGCAATGTAGACGAAGGCAACACTGTCACCGACTGGATGATCCAGGAGCGCGAACGCGGCATTACGATTACCAGCGCCGCCATCACTTGCTCCTGGCAGGATGTGCAGATCAATTTGATCGACACGCCCGGTCACGTCGATTTTACGATAGAGGTTGAACGCTCATTGCGCGTGTTGGACGGCGCGGTGGGCGTTTTTTGTGCCGTCGGCGGGGTGCAGCCGCAGTCTGAGACGGTCTGGCGTCAGGCGGACCGCTACCATGTGCCGCGGATTGCGTTCATTAATAAGATGGACCGCATGGGTGCCGATTTTGAGGCCTGTGTGTCGGAAATCCGCTCGCTGCTGCATGCCAATCCGGTGTGCGTGCAATTGCCGATCGGCAAAACAGAGACGTTCAGCGGCGTGATTGATCTTTTGGAGATGCGCGCATTGACGTATGACGATGGCACCGAGGGGCGCGGCGTCAGCGCGTCGGAGATTCCCGCCGAGTTGAGGGAGGCCGCCGTTGCGGCGCGCGCCGTGCTGTGCGAGCAGGCGGCCGAGGCCGACGATACGTTGATGGAGGCCTATTTCGAGAATCCGGAGTTGTCGGCGGAGGTGCTGCGCGCGTCGTTGCGGCGTTCGACGATCGCCGGCAAGGTCGTGCCGGTGCTGTGCGGTTCTTCGCTGCGCAACAAGGGTGTGCAGCAGTTGCTGGATGCGGTGGTGTGGTATTTGCCGTCGCCGCTTGACCGTCCGCCGGTGGAGGCCACGGACCTGAAGAGCGGGAACAAGGTGACGCGCGAGCAGAGCGCGTCGGCGCCGTTGACCGCGTTGATTTTCAAGATTGCGACGGATTCGTATGTGGGGCGGCTCTTCTTTGTGCGGGTGTATGCCGGCACGCTGAAGAAGGGGCAGAATGTTTACAACCCGCGCAGTCGCAAGCGTGAGCGGATTTTGAAGCTGGTGCGGCTGTTCGCGGACGACCAGATTGAAGTTGAGGCGCTGGGGCCGGGCGAGATCGGCGCGATCGTGGGGCTTAAGGAAGCCACCACCGGCGACACGCTCTGCGCGGAGCACCAGCCGGTTTATCTGGAGCGCATCACGGTGCCGGAGCCGGTGATGTTCATGGCGATCGAGCCCCGGTCGCGCGCGGACAAAGAGAAGCTGGAGCAGTCCATGGCACAGTTGGCGGCAGAGGACCCGACCTGCCAGGTGCGCGTGGACGCGGAGACGGGGCAGACGATTTTAAGCGGCATGGGCGAGTTGCACCTGGAAGTTCTGGTGGACCGCCTGCGCCGCGAGTTCAAGTGTGAAGCGAACACAGGCCGTCCGATGGTGTCGTACTACGAGACCGTCACAACCACGGGCAAGAGCGAATACCTCTTTGACCGCGAGTTGGGCGGGAAGCGGCATTGCGCCCGGGTGACGGTTGAGGTGGCTCCTCAGAAGCGGGGCAGCGGGCATGCGGTGGCGGTTTCCGCCGCCGCGCGCCGCCAGCTCCCCGACGAGAAGCTGGCCGAGTGCGTGGAGCAGGGATTGACAGACGGCATCCTGACCGGGGTGCTGGCGCGCTATCCGGTGACGGACGTGCTGGCGACCGTGACGGAAGTCGCCGTCTCGGATGAGGAAACGGCGACAGACGTGGCTTTCAGGACCGCGGCCGTGATGGGGTTCCGCGAGGCGGCTTTGGCCGCCGCGCCGGAGTTGCTGGAGCCGATCATGTCCCTCGACATCGTGACGCCTGCCGATTATGTCGGCGACATCATGGGGGACATTAACGGCCGCCGCGGTTCGGTGCGCGACATGACGACGCGTGGAGACATGCAGATCGTGCGCGCACAGGTGCCGTTGGCAGAACTTTTCGGGTACTCAACCGCAATCCGGTCGCTCTCGCGCGGCCGCGCCAGCTATACGATGGAGCCCGGCGAATTTGCGGTCGTGCCGCGGACGGTAAGAGAACAACTACTGAACAGGTAACGTTAGAATGCAAAGTCAGCGTATACGCATTCGTTTGCAGGCGTACGATCACAGGGTGCTGGATCAGGCCGTGAGCGAGATCATCGACACGGCGCGCGGCACGGGGGCCCAGGTTGTGGGACCGATTCCTCTGCCTACGAGGATTGAACGGTTCACGGTCAACCGCAGCCCTCACTTGCACAAGAAGTCCATGGACCAGTTTGAGATGCGCACGCACAAACGGTTGTTGGATATCGTGGGCCCGACGGCGAAGACCGTCGACGAGCTCAAGAAACTGAACCTGCCGGCTGGCGTGGACATCACAATTCGAATCTAAGGACGGTGACACCATGGAAGGCATTTTAGGCAGAAAAATTGGGATGACGCAGGTCTTTGATGACCAAGGGCGTCGGATTGCTGTGACTGTGTTGGAAGCGGGCCCGTGCCCGGTCGTGCAGGTGAAGACGCCTGAGACCGACGGCTACCGCGCGGCGCAGCTCGGTTTTGAGGAGCAGAAGCCCTCGCGCCTGGCCAAGGCCGAGGTGAAGCACTTCGAGAAGGCTGGGGTCAAGCCCTGCAAGATGACCAAGGAGTTCGCGTTCGACGAGGGCACGGAGGTCAAGGCGGGCGACACGGTGACGGTCAACATCTTTGAGGGTGTCAAGTACGTCGACGTCTCGGGCGTCACCAAGGGCCGCGGTTTCGCGGGCGTGGTGCGGCGTTACCGTATGGGCGGCGGCCCGATGACCCACGGTGGCCATTCGAAGCGCCGTATCGGCGGCATCGGCGCGCGTGACTTGCCGGGCTGGGTCGAGAAGGGCAAGCGCATGCCGGGCCACATGGGCGCGGTCAACCGCAAGGCGCGCAATCTGGCTGTCGTGGAAGTCCGCGGCGAGGAGAACCTGCTGCTGGTGGCCGGCTCAGTGCCGGGGCCCAACGGCGGCGTGGTCATTATCAGGAAAGCCCTGAAGAAGTAAGGGTGGAGAGCCGAGATGAGTACGATCAAAGTTTTTAATCCGGCCGGAGAGCCCGCGGGCGAAATGACGTTCGCTAAAGAACGGCTGGAGCTGGAAAAGGGCGAGCAGGCTGTCAAGGACGTGGTGGTGGCGTTTCGCAACGCTTACCGCGCCGGCACGGCCTCCACGCTGAGCAAGGGCGAGGTCGCCGGCAGCAACAAGAAGCCGTGGCGGCAGAAGGGCACCGGACGTGCCCGCGCAGGATTCCGCCAGAGCCCGGTGTGGCGCGGCGGCGGCGTGGCCTTCGGGCCCAAGCCGCGCGACTACTCGCAGAAGATCAACCGCAAGGTGCAGCAGCTCGCCTTCACGCGCGCCCTGAGCGAGAAGATCGCAGGGGGGCAGACGCTGGTGATCGACGCGATCGACCTGGCCGAGCCGAAGACCAAGCTGTTGAAAGAGCTGCTGGCGAAGCTGGGCGTGGATCGCTCGGTGTTGATCGTTTTGGATCAGCACGAGGAGAAGGTGATGCTGGCGGCCCGGAACCTCCAGAAGGTTGAGGTTGTCAGTGCGGCGGAAGTTGATGTATATTCGCTACTTTTGTACCGCACGCTGGTGGCCACCAAGGCGGGGTTTGAGGCGCTGACGGCGCGCATGACGAAGAAGACGACGGAGGTGAGCGCATGAAGCACGCCGGAATCATCCGCAAGGTGCAGATCACAGAAAAAGGCACGAAGCTGGCGTACGAGAACCAGTACATTCTCGAGGTCGCTCCCGAAGCGAACAAGATCGAGATCAAGCAGGCCGTTGAAAAGCATTTCGGCGTGCATGTGCTGGCGGTCAGAACCCAGAACTACAAGGGCGCGTTGCGCACCCTGAAGAACCGGCGCGTCGTCCGCGATCCCGGCTGGAAGCGCGCGATCGTGACAGTCAAGGCGGGCGAGCGCATTGAGAGCGTCAGTTAACTGCCGTCGGAAAGGATAACAAGGCCATGGGGCTTAAGACATTCAAACCGAGAAGTCCGGGTTTGCGACACCGCGTCGCGTCGAACTTCGAAGAGATCACTGAGGTCAAACCTCTCCGCAGGCTGACCGAGGCGAAGAAGAGCAAGGCTGGGCGCAACAATCAGGGGCGCATCACGACTCGCCACCGCGGCGGCGGCGCC
>JAKJHA010000309.1 GCA_022704125.1 Verrucomicrobiota bacterium
GGCCATGCCCGCGATGTCAAGCATCCTGCTGGACGCGGAACGCGCCAGCTATGAAGCGGCCCGGCACCTTGACGGCATGATGCGCGGCGTGACGCGCGAACGACGCATCATCACCTACGGGCCCGCCCAGGTGGTTGAGCGGCGCTCCACCGACACTACGCAAATCGCCGACATCGTGGTGGTGAAGGCGCTGGAGTTTATCGCTGTCAACGCCTGTGTCGGCATCGGCGTACCCGAGGTCGTGCGGCATGTTGGCGCCTCGCGCCGTCTGGTGGAGCAACGTTTCCGCGCTCAGCTTGGCCGTACGATTCTTGACGAGATCCGTCGCGTGCGCATGGAGCGGGTCTGCACGATGTTGCGCGAGACCAATCAGACGATCGGCGACATCGCATGCCAGTGCGGATTTTCATCGGGAAGTCATCTCGGCAGCGTCTTCCGCCGCAAGCGAGAATAAACAGTGAAGCATTTTGGTGATCGGGTAGTGACAGGGGTGTACGAAGATCATGCGTTTCTGGTGAAAAGGAGAGTAGCGAGTCGGTCGCGGGCGTCCTCGCCCGCAACGACGTGTCTTGCAAAAGGGTGTGGCACGGGCATCTTGCCCGTGTTACATGGTTTCATTTTTTGACATGATTAACATGATTTTCCGCTGCGCGGGTGCATGAACGTTGTACCGTGCGCGGCGTGGCGACGAAATTTGGAATGCGGTGACAAGAGCCGCGCTGTGCGCGGGTCGCGGCACCGCTTTTACGTGCCATCCTGCCACCGCACTTGTGCTTAAAAAGCGGCGTCGCGCGGAATACCGCTTGCCGCCGCACTCCATATCTTTTCGCCTGACTTGTGAGTGCCGAAAAGGGTACAAACCACGCACTAAACTCGCATGCCTCCTGTCACTAACCGATTACTTTTGTTTCGGGGAAAAGAATTTGTTAACGCGCGGCATCCATCTACCAAATCAACGTCAGCCCATATTTTTTGAGCAGGCGGTTACCGGAAACCAGCGGTAGGTTTTCGGCTATCGCCTGCGCGACGATCAGGCGGTCAAAGGGGTCACGATGATGAGTCGGCATGTCCTGCACTGCGGCTGCATGTATCCACTCTATCGGCATGATATGCAGACCGTTCCGCACTTTTCCGGCAATGTAGTCGCCGACCGACACCGGAAGCACGAGCCTCCCCAGAGCAGCCTTAATGGCCATTTCCCATACGCTTGCCGCACTCAGAAACAGTTCTGTGTTCGCATCGGACATAACCTTGCGTGCCTTGGGGCTCAGTCGCGTGTCGCCCGCCATGAACCAGAGAAAAGCGTGGGTATCAAGAAGAACCTTCATGCCAGAAAGTCCTCCATCTCAGGAACCGGCGCATCAAAGTCGTCACGAATCATGATCGTGCCTTTATCATCATCGAAATTTAGGCGGCGCGATTCAACTGGAACGGGGCGCAATTCCGCCATCGGGCGTCCGCGTTTCGTTATGTGGAATGTCTTGCCCTGCGCCACTTTTCCCAGCAGTTCGGACAAATGCGTTTTGGCCTTGAAGGCTCCTATCTCTGTGATTGTGTTCATGGCAACTAGTTTTACAGTCTAGTTGTACCTGTCAAGTCTCCCTGTCAGTGGACTTTCCCCAAAAAATCTGGTCATTCCAGAAAGACCAGTCCGAGCGGGTTTGATTCGGGGTCTGGCGGCTTGTAGCCGTTCCATTTCCCGTGGCGCGTGAAGAGCCTCCCGAGGCCGTCGGCGACGGCGTAGTGGAGGAACTCGGCCACACCGTAGATGCGCTTGGCGGCGTGGGTGATGTTGGTCGTCAGGATCTCGCAGCGCAGCCGTCCGGCCAGCCAGACACAGTTGAAGTAGATGACGGCCAGCAGCAGAGCGACCATGTTTTTCAGGCGCCGGTACGTCAGGACCCGGATGTCTTCGAGGTTGTAGCTCTGCTTGACGAAGCGGATTGCGTCCTCGACGCGCCACCGCGTCAGATAGCCCTCGACGACCTGCCACAGGGAGATGAAGCCCTCCGCCTCGCTCGACCACAGCCGCATGTGCAACGGCGTGATCCGACGGCCGCCGCTCTCGCAGGCGACCGCCAGGCAGGCGCTGTATCCGCTGCCGATCTCGCCCGTGCTCCCGTCCCGGACGCGGGCGAGATATTCCATCTTCTTCGCGTACAGCTTACGGATGTCGGTCGGGTCGATGGCGATCAGCGTGTCCTGGTGGACGTGCCGCGAGCCCAGGCGGGCGACGGCGTCGGAAATCCCCTGCTCGATGCCCTCGCTCCCGAGCATCCGGCTCAGCCTGTCCTCCAGCTTCTTCATCGATATCGGCTCGTCG
>JAKJHA010000054.1 GCA_022704125.1 Verrucomicrobiota bacterium
GTTGGCACGGTGCGGCATTCCGGTGACGGTGGCCGAGGCGACAGCGAAACACAAGGTCTGGTACACGACTGACCGGTCGCGCAAAGCGATGACAGAAGCAGACTTCGCAAAGGTCAAGGCGGAGGGTTTTGTTGAGTTGATCCCCGAGACGCACCCGCTCGTTTCAACACGGCAGCGGTGGCTTGATGAGATCGACCGAGTAAGCGGCGGGCGCTTCCCGGTGCGTATCGACTTGCCCCATGCCCTGCGTGTCCTGCCGCGCATTGATGCAGAAGGCAAGACCGACTCCGTGACGTTACTCAACCTTTCCATCGGCGACACAGACGCATTCACGGTAAAGATCCGCAACCCGCGCGGGCTCAAGCCGGTGCTGGCTTCTCCGCAACGCCCGGACGTGACTCTTGAGGGCGTCCACGATGCATCGCGTGACGAGCTTCAGGTGACCCTCCCCGGTATCGCCGGGTGGCAGATCTGCACAATCTTTCTTTGAGCGTTGTTTCTCACACGAAGGTACAAAGGGCATTAAGGAAAAACCATCATCATGCACAAGACATCTAAAAAAATCGTTATGGCGCTGTTGGCGCTCATCTCGTTCTCGTTTCTGGCGGTCGCCGCCGAGCCGAACATTTCTGTGTTTGCGAATTTTGTCCGTCGGGTCTCAAAGGAACGCAACATCTCCCTTGGCGAAGCCGCAGACCGGTTGTACGCGCTCGGAGTGCGGGGTGTCGACGCGGGGGTCAACGAGAAGGATCTCGACCAGTTGGCGGCGACACCGCTCAAAATCATCAACTTCTACTACTTTGCGCCGATGTTCGATGACGCGAAGTTCCCGGAGGACGCGAAGCGCTGCCTTGATCTTGCCGTCAAGTACGGGGTTCCGCGGATTATGGTCATTCCGCCGAACTTCACCGATGGTGGTGACGAAGCGGCCGAATTCGCCGTCATCCTCGAAAAGATGAAGAGCTTCACCGCGCAAGCCGGAAAGCTCGGCATCAAAGTGACTGTTGAAGATTTCGGCGGAACCAAAAACGCCTGTTCGCACACGAAGTACCTGCGCCGGTTTTTAGACGAGATCCCGGAAATCGGGTTTGCCCTCGACTCGGGGAATCTCTATTACGCTGGCCGCGGGGAGTCTATTCTCGAACTCATGGAGTATGCGAAGGACCGTGTCGCCCACATTCACCTCAAGGATCAGCCGAAGGAGAATAACCGGTCATATGTGACGTTAGGGCTTGGTGCCGTGCCGAACGAGGCCATTGTTACGGCGATGGCCCGGGCGGGCTACACAGGCTGGTACACTCTAGAGAATCCCGTCGGGGACACCTACACAGACACCGTGCGCCAGACGGCCGTTCTCAAGTCGTGGCTGGAGGCCGCAAAAGAGTCGCCGACGAAAAAATGAGGAAGTCTTCTCGGTACGAATCCGGCCCAGCAATACTTTGTTTACTCGCTCCAGTATTTCTGGCGGCGGGGTTCGGCGATGTTCGGGATAAAGCCGGTCAGCGGCACAGGCGGCTGACGCAGCTTTTTCCGGATTTCATTCAACTCCAGCCATGCGAATGCGGCGCGCTTGTTGCAGGCGTATTCGTAACGCTGCTGGTACCAGTCGTTCCAGTCGTGACGCTCCACGTACGAGCCGCAGAACGGCACGGCAAGGTCGATCCAGCAGGCGAGTGTGCGCAGTTCAGCGTCCGTCAGCCGTACCTTGCCGTGTCCCTTCGCGAGCATCTGCCACACGGAACTCCTCGCTGCGCCGAATGAGTAAGGCGGCTTGAAGGGCGCGAACCCGAGACCGTGCGCGAAGTTGATCTTTTCGTTGCACTGGCCTTTGTACGTGAGCGCCAGATAGGCAGTCGAGTATTTGCGCTTCGACTGGTCATCCGATGGCGGCAACTGACCGCGTGTACCGCGCAGGTCCATCTCCGCCGGGGCTTTGTCGCCGGAACCATCATGACAGGCAATGCACTTCGCATCGAGGATCGGCTGGATCAGGCGTGTGAAACTGAAGCCGTCGTTCTGCTCCGTATCCACCACCGCCTTGGTCCGGTTGAGCCCCATCCAGTTGTCCAGACTCGCCAGCGGACCTTCCTTCTCCAGTGCCGTGAGGAATGGGTGCGCGTCACCGCCGGGCAGGACAGGCTTCAGCGTCTGCGGCGCGCGCCGCAGAGCGATCGCCTGCGCGGAGTCGATGCCCGCCTGATGCGGATGTTCGTGGCAGCCGACGCAACCGTTGATCTCGCCGGGTTGCAGCGTGGACCAGCTCCGCATCGTCTGGATGCAGCAGCCGTCCTCATCGATGAGCTGGAAGTAGAGCGGCGTGCGCGCTGGAGCCCTAAAGCTGCAACTGCCATCGGCCTCCACGTCCGCCTCGCCGAGGACGTGTTTCACGTCGTACGCGCCGTTGCCTACGGCGATGGGTGTGCCGATCTTGCCCTGCGTGGAGTGCCAGCCGTACTGCCAGTTCCAGCCGATGTGGACGGGACGGTATTCGAGGCCGATCACGCGTACTTTCTTGACGCAGCCTGTTGGCGCGCCCGCCATGGCCGCGCCCTCGTAAACGTTCTGCACATAGTAGGTGCCGAAACCCTGCGAATAATCGATGTCCGCCAAGCGCCGCGCTGGCGGCACACGCTTTTTGACGGGGATCGGCTGCATGCAGTGCTGGCCCCAGTCGAAGGCGAGCAGTTCGCGGCGGCCTGTCTCGTCCATCGCGTAGACGCCGAAACGCGAGGAGTACGGGCCTCGGTAGTAGCGGCATCCCTCCGGCATGAATGAGACAAGGAAGCGTCCGCCGCCGAGCGGGAACGGATACGCCCACTGCGGACCGAACTGCGTGTGTACGTCAAAAACGTTGTAGTGGTAGTCGCGCGGCATTCTGACAGGCTGCACGCCGGGGCTGGCATCCATTGCCGCGCCGGCCACGTAGTACATGCCCGGCATGTTGGGAACGGCGGGTCCGCTGGGATTGTCCCACTGCGACCACGGAATGATCATCTTGCGGTTGCCGGGAAAGTACATCACGACGGGGTTCGTGTTCATACCCCACACGCACTTCGCGGGGTCGTAGGTGGAGTTCGCGTAGTCATCGGCTTCGGCGAGGAGTGCCTTTGCCAGACGGCCTTTCTGCGCCACATGGTGTCCGCAGGAGAGCATCATGATGTCGCGCGTACCGGGGATGCCGCGCGTGTGCATGAGCGAGAAGGGAAACTCGCTGTTGTTCGCGAAGAGGCCGGTCTGCCGCGTGCCGTCCGGGTTCATCGCGAAGATCTGCTGCAAGCCGGACGCACTGCGGTCGTTATACTCCCAGCGCGTGTAGCATACGCGGCCGTCTTCCAGCAATTGCGGATAGAAGGTCTGCACTTGGTCAAATCCCAGACGGCGGATGTTCTTGCCGTCCGCATCGCAGCGGAAAAGGTTAGAGACCGGTAGCGGCCAACAGTCCACCGAGTGGCCGCAGCGCGTGGACTGGAAGACGATCGAGCCGTCCGGCAGCCAGCACGGTTCAATGTCGCTGCATGGCATATCGAAGTCGGCGGTCTGTCCCTTCACGGCTTCCTTTTTGAGCAGGCCATTGAACGTGAGTTGCTTCAGTTCGCGCGTCTCCAGATTCAGCGTCCAGAGGTGGTAGTCGTCCTTCTCAAGATTACGTCGCTTTGCGAACACAAGCATCTTTGCATCAAATGAAAGATCCGGGTCGCGGATGATGCCGTCGGGCTCTTCCAGCAGCACCTCCTGTGAAACGGAGCCGTCCTCCGCGAGCGTGGCCAGAATCAGTTGCGAGGTGCCGAAACGGTAGTCGGGCACACTGCGCCACTCTTGGTACGATGCGTCCGACAAGTCATCCGTGGCGTGCATGATGGAGTTGCCCATGACGATGTGTTTGACGTAGACGAACTGCGTGAACTCCTTGCGGAACGCCGCGAGAAACGCCTTCCGCTCGGCCGCGCGTGCGCCGCGCCATGCCGGGTCGCGGCCGTTGTCGGTCGTGCGCATGACGGTCGAGATGTCTTCGCCCAGCGGATCAGGCTGGGTGGTGTCAGGCTCCACGTTGGCGCAATGCGAGATGTTGGAGACAGCGCAACTCTGGTACATCCAGTCACGGATGAGCCGGGCGGCGGGATAGGCCATCTTCTCATCTTGATTCGGCAACGGCAGGTCTGCCGGCTGATCCGCACCGAAGAAAGCGATTTCGGCGATCTGTACGGTGGGCGATTTTCCCGAGAACAAGGGGTACGGGGGCGTATCGAAAAGTTTCGGCAGCATCGGCGTTGCCGCCTGCGTATATCCCGAGTAGTAGTTCGGCTTGAAGTCGTAGGTGTCCTCGATCACCATCCTGACCTTGCGGCATGTCACGGGTTTCCAAGTGGCGACATTCTCCTTGTAGGTGTGCGACGGACGGAACGCCACATGTTCAGCCAACGGCGTGATCTGAGCACCCGCACCCTCGAAGCGAGGCACAGCATAGAATGAAGCGGTCTTCACGCCGCAGTTGACCCACGAACGGCCGGACATGATACGGACGCCGCCGATGTCGCGCTCCGCACCAAAATCAAAATCCACGGTAATCGGCTTTTTCTGCCAACGCCACGCGCAGGTGGGGTTGATGACGCCATCGGTCAAACGCTCGACACCCTGCCCAGGCAGCGTCTCGCCATCCGACACAGGCATAGCGGTTTTGACCGGCAGCGTTCCCGGCGGCACGAGCTCCGTCCAATCGTACTCTTGCAGTGCGCCCCACACGCCGACCGCATAGGAGTCTGCACGCGGATCGGGGTTCATCAGCATGTCAGTCCACGAGGGCGGCGCGTCATCAAGACGGATGGAGGAGAAGAGCTGCGGCTCGGCCGCGAACGCATGCGCGGCGGCAATGCAGTCGGCACCCTTTGCGGTGAGCGGCACGGGCTTCCCGCCGTTCGCCTTCACGTCAGCCGCGGCTTTCCTGAGCAGCGCCTCGGCCTTCACGCCCACGCGCGAACGTCCGAGCGTCGCGAGAATCGCGGTATGGTTTTCAGCGAGCGTCCCTTCGAGCCCCTTCAGATACCACCATTTAAAATTGTGGTCGAACGTCGTTTCGTCTGTCGGCGGCAGTTCGGCGGGCGGCCGGATACCCGCCCGCCGCCGGACGATGGCGCGCAGGTCGCGTTTACCCGACGCACGGGCCTTAGCCAGTCGGTCCGCCTCCTCGGCGACGAGCGTGTAAATCGATTTGAATCCCGGCAGGTCGCGTACCTGACCGCCTTTTGTCACCCATCCCTTCTCCATCGGGAACGGCAGATCCTCCGTGCCGTATTTGAAATCGCCGGGGATCTTGCGCAGTTCCGCTACGTCGAGGAACACCTTGCCGTCCTTCTTGCCGCAGTACGGTGTCGTCTCGCCTTTCACATGGTAGCGGAGCCAGGCCAAAGCTGCTTGGCGTGAGGATTCGGCCCAGCCATGCGGACCGTCGCAACTGTAGAGTGCCACGCTGTTGGACGCGCCGACACGCTTGTGGAGACCTTCGAGGACGCTGAAGGTTGAGCGCACGCCCGCGATCGGGAAGTAGTCTGCGTGGCGCGCACCGATCAGCAGGTCCACACGCGGCTGACCGAGCGCAACAAGCGCGGCGTGGTTGAATCCATTCGCCAACTGTCCGTAGAAGAACTGCTCTGAATCGTGACAGCCCCGCTCGCGGATCACCTCACGTAGGGATGAGATGTAGCAGTTCGGGCAGGCCACCTTGATTCGTTCGTCGAACGCTTGGAGGTAAGCGCTCATCGTGCCGCCGCCAGAATTGCCCACCACCGCGAGCTTCGAAAGATCGAGTTCCTCGCGCGTCGCCATGTAGTCGATCGACCGCACTGCGTCCCAGAGGCGGAAGCGCGTAAAGTTCCAGCCCACCAGCCACGACCGCGCACCGATCGACGTGTGCTCCACGGAGCAATTCTCTTGCGTGTCGTACTTCGCCGCGCATTGTCGCCGCTCTCCTTGGCTGATCGGGTCTGGCGCGAACACGCCGAACCCCGCCTTCACCGCGAGAGTCGCCATACGGCGGTAGCCATCGCGCAGTTTGCCCTCGTTCGAGTGGCCGTGTACAACCAGCAGCCCCGGATACGGCGCTTTGAACTTTGGGTCGGTCGGCAGATACAGCAACCCTGTCACGTACACGCCCGGCTGCGACTGGAACACGACCTTCTCGATGCGGTAGCCCTCACACTGAATCACGCCGGTTGTGCGGTCTTCGAGCGGCGTTCGCTCCGGCAGGCCGCCGAGGCTCTCCAGCCACGTTGCACGCCACGCCCGCTGCTTCGCGGCCAGTTCCTCCGGCGTGCGGATTGCCGCCACGGCGGCGTCCGCCGCCTCGTCACAGGCGGCAACGCGGGCCATCAACTCACTCTGCGCGGCGGACGCCGCGCAAGCGCACAACATCGCAACTGAGACAAGAATAAACTTCATCGGACTTTTTGTTCGTGGCATCATCTTTTCAAATCGCGGATGACGCCACAGTTTGCCATTCGCGCAATTCGTGGTTTAGAGATCAGCATTCCACCACTATTCTCCCGGCGGGAACCATTCCGTATCCGCCTGATCCTCCGTCAGACAGAGGCGAAAACCCTCGTTATACACCTCACCACCATCCGCAATCTGCGGGTAACGGTAAGCCGAGCGATAGACGCGCTGCATAATCGGCCCTGTATTGCCGAAGCGGTCCGTTGTTTCGCCGTCGGCACCGCAGTGCGACCCGCGTGTGACGCGGTAGAGTGTCGCGTTGTCGTACGTGGGCGTGCAACCCACCGGATCGACGAGGATGCCGTTAGCGTCTACCGCCGGATCGTCGGCGTAGACGTGTACCGCCGATTCGTCTGAACTGTTTGCTTTCCGGCCGAGGGTCGTCGTCCAATTATGCACGCACCCCACCATGTCGTAGAGGCCCCAGCGGTTCGGTCGTTTCGTTCCCAGCACGATGTTCTTTGACGCACCGGGATTACTCAGCATCGTGTAGTTGGTGACGATCGTCGGCGCCCACCAGTAGGCGTTGGTCTCGCCCGCCCGGCAGGCGTATTCCCACTGATACTCTGTGGGAAAGTCGAAGTTAAGCCCTGTCTTCGCGCGCAGGAGACCGATGTAGGAGTTCGGCGCGACGTTTGCCGTCACAGGGAAGCAGAAACCGGAGGAGAGTCTGTCCGTCCCGCGGACCATCTCGTATGTCGTTCCTCTGACGGCGTAGTTCACCCTCCCTGCGTTGTGCGGTGTCGTAAACCCGAACGCCTCCCACTGGATCACCGACACGGGAAAAACGCCCAGCCAGAAGCCGTGCGTGAGCTTCACCTCGCGCTGTTTTTCGCGGGAGAAGTCATTCTCAGATTTCCAGAGTTCATCGTCCGGCGAGCCGATCACGAACGTGTTTGTGCCTGTGAGTTCCTTCCATGCCTGCGACACTGTCGACGGGATGTAGCGGAACGGCATGAATTCGCCCTTGTAAAAGAGGGCGTTCACGCGGTTCGAGAATGCCGCCGAATACCAATTCCGTTCGCCGGTGTTTAGGTTAATGGTGAAGTAGAGTTTCTCCTGCACGTTCGTCTGGGCGACGGCCAGATAGAAGCGCAGCTTGCCGAGCGTCGAACCAGAGTAGGAGATCCCCGCATTCCAGATGAAGCGGTTCCGGCCGTGCTTCGCGAGCGGCGCGTGCAGAGAGGTTTCTGCGATCGTCACGTTGTCGAGACCGTTTGACGCCACGACATCCATCTCCACCCACTCGCCCTCGCGCCCCGCAGGTGCCGTGAGCGTGAAGTCCACATCCACATAGTCCTGCCACGGCTGACGCGACTTCACCGTCACCTCCGAGATCGTGAAGCCGCCGTTGTTCTCCAACGCCGCCGTCGATACCAGCGCCCAGCCCGTTATCGCCAGTAAAAGGATTTCTTTTTTCATGTTTCGCACTCCTCGCTAGAAATCAGATGTTTTACGGATGATTCGTCGTTAGCGCGAACCGCGCGCCGCAGTTTTCCTTTTCGCCAGGGTTCACCGACTTCTGCGGATAGCGATACGCCGAACGCGTCACGCGGATCATCACGTTGTCTGAATTGCCGCAACCACAGTGCGTACCGCGCGTCACGCGGTAGGGCGTGGCGTAGGTCGGCGTCTGGCCTACCGGATCATCGCCTGTTGTATGCAGACAAAAGGAGGCGTCCTGTGTGTTGTCGGCACTGCGGCCGAGCGTCAGCGTCCACTGATGGCGGCAGGCGATCATGTCGTAGAGCCCCCAGGGATTCGGCGACTTTGTACCGACTGCGGTGGTGAGCGAGGCCCAGGAACGGATGGACACGGCGTCGGACGCGAACACATGCGGCGTGGTGGTGCCTGCGCGGGCGGCGTACTCCCACTGCGCCTCGGTGGGGAAGTCGAAGTTGAGCCCCGTCCTCGCACGCAGCACGCCGAGCGGTTTCGCGGGATCGACAGCCGTGGTCTGCGGCCAGCAGTACGGGCCGCCGGGTGTGTCCGCGCCGCGGAGCGCCTCATAGGTACAGTGACCGGCCGACCATACGTTGTTTGTGTCGGTTCCGGCTCCGAGCCGGTTGAGTTGGCCGACCGTCGCCGGAAACACCGCCAGCCAAAAGCCCTTTGTCAGGCGTACCTCGGCGGGTGCTTCGCGATACCTATCGCTCGCCGACTGGTAATACGCCGACTCGTCGCCCGCGCCAAGCGTGAACGAGTCCTTGCCGCTGATCGCTTGCCACTCCGCCGAGAGCGTGGAGGGAATGTATTTGAACGCCATGTACCGCGTTTTGTACGCGACCGTATTCACTTGATTGGAGAAGTCGATGTCGTAATAGGCGATATTGCCGGTATCGAGATCCACCGTCATATAACGGTAGTTGTACGGCGCGTTGGTGATGACGACATTGAAGGAGACGCCCCTCAGCGAGGCGTCCGGAAAATCAGCCGTCGGGTCCCACTGCACCGAGTGGTAGCCCTCGCCGAAGACGGCCGTGGTGTTGAGCCCCGTCAGCGTTTTGGTGACGCCCTTGACTGTAGCGTCGATCCGGAATTGCGCACCGAGTGTGGATTTCGTCGCGCTCTCGGGTGCTGCCAGGTAAAACTCAATGTCCACGGTTTGCGCCCACGGCCAGCGTTGGGCGGCAGAAATGTCGCGGACGGTGAAGCCGCCGTCGCCGGCGGATGCGGTGAGCACCGCGAATGCGAGAAGGCCGATCATGTGAGTGATTTTCATATCATATCTCCAGTTTGGGGAAGAGGATTCAACGGATGATCACCATCGTACCGTCATCGAAGGAATCGAGCTCGGCTGATGCGTGGTGGTTGACGGCGCGATCAGTGGACCAGAAATAGAGGTCCACCGTGTATGCGGCTTTCGGTTTCGCTATCTGGTCGTAGACGAAGAACCCCATGCCGCGCCAAATGCTGTCCGTCGAAGCGACCTGGGTGGCGGTGTTCGTCCATACCAAGTGAGCAGACGTCG
The DNA here is from genome assembly GCA_022704125.1 of Verrucomicrobiota bacterium. Lineage (GTDB taxonomy): Bacteria > Verrucomicrobiota > Kiritimatiellia > RFP12 > UBA1067 > DUPH01. The sequence continues at coordinate 9,458 of JAKJHA010000054.1, forward strand.
CCATATTCACGAACCAGCGCGTATCGGCCGGGATCACCAGCGGATACTCGATCGCCTTCCACGACCTAGAGCCGATCGGTCCCCGCCGCACGTCCGTGTGGCCGAACGCGCCGGCGAAGACATCGTACGTGCGGGACTTCGAGCGCGTCCCGTTGGCGTTGGCGAAGGTGAGCGTGACGACCGGCGAGCCCGCGTTCATGCCGCTGCCCACGGCGAAGAGGTCTGTCAGCACGACGTTTGTGACGGACGTATCCGACGTAGACCAGGTGCGGTCCACGCCGAGTGTCTCACTCTTCACCGTCACGGTCACGCCGGTGGCATTCATCGGGATCCATTCCCAATCCCAATCCCAGTTCAAATCAAGCGTGTTCGAGGTCAACCGCCAATAGCCGTTCGCCTGCGTTTGCATACACAGGGCCACTGTGTTGGCGCTTGCAACATAATCCGCCGATACCGGCATCGGCGCAAACGCCCACGTCAGAGCGGCCGCTCCGGCGGCCAGAGTCACAACCCTTTTCATGTACGTTACCTCCTTGTCCGTGACTTGAGGCCGAACGGCTGGCCTTCAATCAGTCACGTCATTGTCAGGCGACGGGACTCGCAATCTACCCACGTTAGAACACCGTCATTGTGGCATGATACCAAGGGTTGTTCAAGTGTTTTGGTTCAGCGTGCGCCAGGTACGCCAGGTTTCTGGTTTCATTGCATGGCACTGGATGGTTTTCTCCTTGTTGCGACCACGCAGTGGTTCGCAACATCGAGTGCAAAAGCTGTGCTCTGTTGTTTCGCGAAGCAATGGAGGGCGAGTGTCTCCACGAGCCGTTTCCTGCTCAACGGTCAATCTTGACACACAAGTGGAGAGGGCCATACACTCAAGCTGTCTGTGGTGGATCGTTTACCGTCAAGCACAGACAGCAAACACTGTACGACAGGAGGACAACATGCAGCAGTGGAAGGGGAGAATCAGAGGGTTTGACTGGCGGGGTATGATCGTTGCCGCCCTGTTCATTGCCCTTATGTGCGCCGACTGTTTCCTCTGCCACGGCTGGCTGTCCGGGGTCGTGGTAGGGGGCGTATTCGTTCTCCTTGGCGTCACTCTGGGAGTCAAGAATGTACGGATGGTCCGCATCGGGCGGTTGGTTCCGGCCACGGTGGTCGACCACAAAATGGAATACAGCGACGATGAGGTCTACTACACTCCTGTCGTGGAATTCACCGATCAATCTGGGCGAAAAATTCGAAAGCAGACAGATGCCGGTTACGGAATCGAGCGCCCCGCCGTCGGTACTCATGTCCTAGTCTGGTACGATCCATCGGGGAGACTCGAATGCCAGATCGTGAGTGCCGCCCGATGGTTCGTTCCAATCGGATTATTTGTGGCAGGCGTGATCGTACTGGTTTTGGTGGCCGCGAAATAAGAGCCGATTGCGCTGTGAGCTTGGAGCGAGGGTAGCGCGGGGCGGGGAGCGGGTATCTGTGGGCTGGCAAGCTCGGGATTCGTGTTTGCCGCACCCCTGAAGCCG
>JAKJHA010000055.1 GCA_022704125.1 Verrucomicrobiota bacterium
TTACGAATGGGAGTCCGGCGGGAGAATCATGCACAAATCGGTTGTGGTTCCGTACGGTGGGGTACTCATACAAGAACGCAGCGAGGCTTTTCGCGACTGGCCGGTGGGGCTCGGCTATTGTCTCGTCCCCGATAACGATCCAGCAGTGCGCGGGTATCGGCTGAAGCGTTCGTTTAGCGTCTCGCTGGCCCCTGAATAATTTGCATGTTTTTTTCAGAGTGTGCAATTGCTGAATTGCACGGAAATCGTTACCATAACGCGCGGATAAGAACGCAAACCGGAGGATGACAATGAAACGACGGGATTTCATGAAGACGGCACTGGGAACTGCGGCGGTAGCGAGCGTCGCGTCGGGAACGCTCGGCCAGGACGCGCCGTCCAACAGGGTGCGCGTGGCGGTCATGGGTTGCCACGCCAAAGGGCGCGGGTTCAGCCTGATGAAGACGCTGGCGGGGCTGCCGGGCGTGGAGATTGCAACCGTGTGCGACGTGGACGCCCGCGCGCTCGATGATGCGGCGGCCGAGGTGCTCAAGCGGACGCAAAAGACGCCCAAGAAAGAGAAGGATTTGCGGCGGGTGCTGGAGGACAAGGAGGTGGATGCGGTGGTATGCGCCGCGCCGGATCACTGGCACGCCCCGGCCGCATTGATGACCATGCAGGCGGGCAAGGCGATCTATGTGGAGAAACCTGTGTCGTACAATCCCCGCGAGGGCGAGATGCTGGTCGAGGCGGCTGACAAATACCGCGCGGTCTTCCAGATGGGCAGCCAGCGCCGCTCATCTACAGTGTATCAGCAGGTGATCAAGGAGATTCACGGCGGTCTGATCGATACGCCGCGTTTTGCGCGCTGCTGGTATGCGACGCAACGCGGGCCGATCGGCAAGGGCAACAAGGTCGCGGTACCGGAGTGGCTGGATTGGGACCTGTGGCAGGGCCCGGCACCGCGCCGTGCGTATCAGGACAATGTGGTGCATTACACTTGGCACTGGTTCCACCACTGGGGTACCGGCGAGTGCGGCAACAACGCCACGCACTACGTGGACATCGCGCGCTGGGCGTTGAATGTCACCTTCCCCACGCGGGTTACTTGCGGGGGTGGGCGTCTCTTCCATGAGGGCGACGACTGGGAGTGGTTTGACACGCAAGCCGCGACCTTTGAGTTCCCCGGCAACCGCTTTATGACGTGGGAGGGGCTTACTTCGGTCAGGGCGCGGCCCTACGAGGGTTTCAGCACGGGGTGCATGATCTACGGGCTGAAGGGCGCGGTGCTCTTCACGCCGAACAACGTCTGCACGCTGTTTGACCCAAGCGGCAAAGAGCTTAAAAAGTGGACCGCCAAAGATGTCGTGGGCGACGCCACCAACCGGACTGACCCGACCCAGGGGCTCGACGCGACGCATCTCTCGAACTTCGTGAACTGCATCCGCGAGAAGAACCCGGCGACGGCCGCGCCGGCAGGGATCGCGCATACGAGCACTCTGCTGACGCACCTTGCTAACATCGCGCACCGCACCGGCGAGACGGTCAAGGTCAATCCGGAGACCGGTCGTCTTGCGGCTGGCAGTCCCGGCGCCGAGCTTTGGGCGCGCGAGTACGAAAAAGGCTGGGAGATGCGCGTCTAGGTGGTCGATGTCTGCGCTGCACGCTGCCGCCGTTCGCGCTTGCGGAAGGCGGTGGGCGTGCAGTGTTCGAACCGGCGGAAAGCGTTGTTCAAGTGCTGGGCATGGCAGAAGCCGGTCGTTTCTGCGATCTCCTTGACCGGTTGGTCGGTCAGCGCCAGACGTCGCTTGACTTCATACAGGCGCAAGTGCATGAGCGTAGCGTAGATGGTCTGGCCCAGCACGTTGCCTACATGCGCCTCCAACTTGTGGCGCGTCTGACCGAGTGCGTCGGCAATGTCATCGACCCCGATGCTGCGGTGAAGGTTGTCGCGGAAGAACTGCAGCATGGTCCGGACCAGCGGGTCGGAGTGTGTCAGGCTGTCGGTGCTGGCCCGCAGTTCAATGCCGCGAGGCGGAATCAGGGTGGGCTTTTGGGGTGGCGGCTTGCCGGCCATCAGCCGGTTCAGTAGGGCGGCCCCCTCGTATCCTACGCGGATCAAATCGTGGCGCACGCTGGAGAGCGGCACGCGGATGTTCTCGCAGACCAGTGCGTCGTTGTCGACGCCGAGGATGGCGATATCGTCGGGAACGGCAAACCCTGCTTCCAGACAGACCGATTCGATTTTTGCCGCGTCGTAGTCGCAGTAGCAAAAAACCGCTAAGGGCTTGGGCAGAGCCTCCAACTCATGTTTCAGCCAGCGGTTTTGCGCCTGCCAGTTGTCGGCGTTGCGGCTGCGGCAGTGTTCCCAGATCAGAAGTCGTGGCGCGTTGCCCGTCTTCGCCTGAAAACGTTCCGCGAAGCCGGCACCGCGCAAGGCGTGAGGATGCTGGTATTCGGTGGCGAAATAGGCAGCGTTGCAAAAACCGCGTTCGCTGAAGTGATCCGCAGCGACAACGCCGATCTCGCGGTGGTCGCCGCAGAGACGGGGGAGCGGAATATCCATGCGGAACGCACCCATGTCCACGCATGGTACATGCTGACGGCGGACGTAGCGGATCATATCGGTGCGGTTGTTCAACAAGGTAATGATGCCGTCACCGGACCAACCCTGCGGCAGACGGCAACCGTCGTTGACTGTCAGGTACCAGTTTTTTTCTGCCGCGTAGCGTCCGATCCCTTCGCGCAGACGATGGTCGTACCACTCCATCAGAACGAGTACACTGGAGTTTTTCATGCCCTGAATTTTAAAAGATTCTGAACACGGGGCGCAACCTCATGTTCTAAATTTTTTGCATCTATTTTTCTAAACATGCACTTGCTTGCGGGCGACTATAAATGTAATCTACCATAAGCGGCTCAGGTGATGGTTTTACAGCGACGACGGAGGTTAGTTATGAGCAACTACATGGCAATTTATCGAAGTGTGTGTGTGGTGTGCGCGGTGATTCTGGCGGGTGCTTGGCGGACCGATGCCCAGAACGTGAGCGCCACATGGCTGGGCACGCAAAACGCTTACTGGACAAACGGGCTCAACTGGACGGGCGGCCAGATGGCGTTCGGATATGCGACGGCCACGTTCGATGACAGTTGCAAAAACGCCAACACGAACGTCTCGCTCGCACTGTCCAACGAGAGGATGGTCATCATGGAGCGTATGCGGTTCACGTCTCCCGACTGTCCGCCGTACAAGATCGGGATCAGCCCAGACGAGCGCTATGTGATCACCACCGCCGGCCGCATCACCGTGGAGGAAGACGTGATCAACGACCAGACGATTGGCGGGTGGGTGAGGCTCGGCAATCAAGACATTCAAAGTTGGATCCGCTTCCAGAACTACAGCCCCCATGCCACACTGAGGTTTTTGGGCGATCTGCGCCGCGACACCTTCTACAAAGCCGGCGTCGGTGAGGTGCCGTCAGTCAACCCCGTGACAGTCTATCTGGAAGGCGGTGGCGCGATGGTCTTCAACGGCAACTGCATCACCAACGGTTACGCGAGGATTAGGCTGTTCAACCAAAACGACGGGCCGGTGACGCTGGGCGGCATGAACCGTATTTCTTTTCTCTCGACGCATCTTGATTTGCATACAAGGACGGCGGCTGGCACGTCGCACCTGACGATCGGGGAGGGCGCGGAACTCTTCATCGACACGAGCACCGTCGATTACTCGATCTGGCATGAGGGCACGGGGATCATCGACGGCCCGGGCGCGCTGCGCTTCGGTGCCAACCCCGACATTTCCGCCGCCACCATTTATGTGAAGATCGGCTCAACGCTGACGATCCGCGCGCCGTTCACCGCTCCGGGGGGGCTTGACATGCGCCACTCGACCGGCGGCGGCACATTGGTGTTCGACTGCGTCAACACCATGGCGGGTGACCTCGAGATCTCCTCATACTACGGCACGGTCAGCTTCTCCAAGATGGGCAACAAAGGCGCGGCCGACAGCAACCTCGGACGCGGCTCGTCGATCCGGCTCACGGGGCCCGGCGTCGGCCTGACCTATACCGGAGCCGGCGAGACGTCCGACAGGGCGATCATGTTCACACAGAATGCTGTCCTTGACCAGTCGGGCACGGGCGACCTGATTCTCGCGGACGTCTCCGCGGTCGGCCCGACCAACAAGACGCTCACGCTGAAGGGCAACGGGACGGGCGCGGGCGAGATCTCCAGCGCGATCGGCCCAGGCACGGGCGGCACCACTTCGCTGGCGAAGGAGGGAGCCGGCCTGTGGCGTCTGACGGCCGCGAACACCTTCACCGGCACCACGACGGTGCGCGACGGCACGCTGACGTTGTGCGGCGCGAACGGCGCGCTCTCCGCGACCTCCAAGGTGACGCTGGAAGGCGGCACGCTCCGCCTCTCCAACACGGTCGCGGCGAACTCAGCGGATCGGTTGCGCAATGCGGCGGGCGTCACCCTGAACGGCGGGTGCTTTGAGTTCGTCAACGACGGCGGCGTGGCCAACTACAGCGAGACGCTGGGGGTGCTGACGGTGTCCGGCGCGGCCAACGTCATCAAGGCGACCCCGGCGGCCGTCGGCCAGGCCTCGGCGCTCACCTTTGCCTCGCTGACACGCTCGGGAGACGCTTTCGTGGATTTCCAAGGCGAAGGGCTGGGTGAAGCAGGCAGCACGCGCAACCGCATCCTCTTTACCACGCCGCCGCAGACGGTCAATGGCTACATCGGCCCGTGGGCGACCGTCAACGGCACCGCGCAAGCGAAGTACGATTCCGTGCGCGGCGTGTACGCGGATCCGACCGAGATCGCGGCGCGCGGCCCGGGCTCCGTGATCCCCGACAACGCCAGTGCGGACGTGCAGATCACCACGCCCGGCACCTCCGGTCCCATCACGCTGGCGGCGCAGACCACGGGCATCTACGACCTGACGCAGGCGTCCGGCACCCCCGCCACGGTCTCTATGCCCGGCCAGACGCTGGCGACGTACGCAGTGCGCATCGCCGAAGGCGGCGCGTCCCTGACCTTGGGCGAGACCTCCGGTCAGGGCGAGGTGACGAAGGGAACCACGGGCGCCGAGATCCTGTTCGACAACCGCTCGTCCCAGCCGCTCACGGTCAATGCGCAGCTCAACGACGCTGGGACGGACACCTTGTTGCACAAGCACGGCAGCGGCACGGTCAATCTGAACGGGCGCGTCACGGTCGCGGGCATCACGCGCGTGAGCGAGGGCGAACTGGCGTTTGGCCCGCTCGCCGCGGGTTCGACGCACACGATCGGGCGTCACTTCGTGATGGCCGGCGGCGAGGAGACGCCGGTCACGGCCCGGATCAACGGCGCGTCGCAGGCGTCAACCAGCGACGGCCAGTTCTGGGTGAGCACGAATGCGGGCGACCGTTGCGTGCTGGTGCTGGACGGCGACTTGACTGTGGCGGGGAAACACATACTTGTCGGCGGTGAGCTCGACGCATCCGGCGCGGTCATCCTGCGTTCGGGTCTGTTCAGTGTCAATTCGTGCATGAGATCGCATGAGTACTACATAGGCAACAAGGGCGGCTACGGCTACCACCGTATCCTCGGCGGCGAGCTGCGCAACGGCAAGCTCTCTGTAGGCGGCGCCAATACACTCAATTATGTCAAAAACATCGGCGTGATGGATATGTTCGGCGGCAAGGTCACGGTGGACGACTGGGGCCTGTTTGTCGGACGCGGCCGGGGCGCGGGCGCGCTGAACATCTTCAGCGGTTCGTACGGCGGCGGCAATTCCGGCGGCATAATCACTATGGCGTACAACAACGGCGGCATCACCGCCCAGGTCAACCTGCTGGGGCCTGACGCCAAGCTCTTTGACCGCGGTGCCTCATCGTATCATAAGTCGATCGAACTCTCGTTCGGCACCGGCAACGACCTCAGCGTGGTGAACCTGAATAACGGCGAGATGACGCTGGACGCTGCCTATGCGAAGTACGACACGACGCCGACCCACTTCAACTTCAACGGCGGGTTGCTCAAGCCCTTCAGAGACGCCTCGAGGCTCCTGAACGGAACGCTGACGGCGGCGTATGTACGTGAGCGCGGCGCGCGGATCGATACGGCCGGGCACAGCCCCAAGATGGCCCAGCCCCTGATCGCGCCGACGGACTACGGCGTGAGCGCGATCGCCCTTGCCTCCGGCGGCTCGGGCTACATCGGCGCGCCGGGCGTGCTGGTCAGCGGCGGGACGGGTGTCGGCGCGACGGCCATTGCGCTGGTCGATCTGGAGCCGGAGAGCGCCCTCTGCGGTCAGGTGACGAACATCCTCGTGACCTCCGCCGGCAGCGGGTATGCGGCCGGGGATCAGTTGAGCGTGACCCTGCACGGCGGAGGATGCCTCACGCCTGCAGTCGCGGGTCAGGTGACGCTGACGGAGAACGTCTGCGGCGGCCTGACCAAGCTCGGCAACGGCACGTTGACGCTGAGCGGCGCGTCTACCTTCACCGGCGGCACAACGGTCAGCGGCGGCACGCTGAAATTCGGGTGCGCCGACGCCCTGCTGCCCGGCAGCGCCGTCACCGTGGAGGCGGCGGGCACGCTGGATCTTGGCGGGTTCACGGCGACCAATACGGTCAGTGGCAGCGGTACCGTGGTGAACGGGACGCTCTACATGGAGTTTTCGCCGGGCGGTACGTCGGTCATCGGTACCCAGTTGACCACGCTCGGTCAGGGTGCCGCCTTGGAGGGCGTGTATCTGTTGGACGTGGCGCTGGACGGCACCTGCGACAAACTCACGCTGAACGGGGCTGTCGAACTCTCCGACCTGACCCTGCAAGTGGTGGACGTGACGCGACTCAACCGAGACAAGCACTACGTGATCGCCCAAGTTTCGCCGCAGGCAACGGGTGTGTTCAGCGCATCCAACCTTCCCGAGGGCTGGCGCCTTCAGAGGACGGAAGATGGCACGTTCAGGCTCTATTATTCCGGCGGCACGTTTATCATGGTGAAGTAATGAGGGTTCTGTTGTCGCTGCCGCTCGTCTTGCTGACGTGCGGGTTCGTGCGCGTCGGCGAGTCCGACGGCAAGTGGTGGTTTCTGCAGGAGGACGGGAAGCGGATGCTGTTTTCCGGCGTGGCCAACGTCGCTTATGAGGACGCTCCTTGCATGATGTCGGGCGTGAAGCGGTACGCCCGGAATCATAAGGTCCGTGGAGAGGCGCGGGAGGCTTGGGAAAAAAAGACGGCCGCACGACTTCGGGACTGGGGATTCAATCTCGTTACGATCAGTTACCCGCTCCCGACCCTCGGCATGCAGTACGCTTCCGGCATTGCGCTTGGCCGTGACGCTTCGCGCGAGACTCCCGCCTGCTCGATCGTGCCGTTCAAGTCGGTTCATGCCTCGAACTTCCCGAATGTGTTCGAGCCGGCGTTCGCTGACGCATGCCGACGCCTGGCAAAGGAGCGCTGTGCGCCTGAGCGCGACAATCCACAACTTGTCGGGTGGTTCATCGATAATGAACTCCTTTGGACGGGCGGGGCGCATCCGGACGGGCTTTTCGGGCTCGTTGCCGAACTGCCGGAGGGGCATTCTGCGAAGGCCGCCCAGCAGCGCTTCCTGGCCGAGCGAGGCTGGGCCGGGCGCAAGGCCGATGCCGAGGTCAAAAATGCGTTTCTCGCGCTTGTTGCCGAACGCTACTTCGCCATTACCTCGGCGGCCATTCGGGAGGCCGATCCGAATCATCTGGTCATGGGGTGTCGGTTCGCCGGCATCCACAGCCTTCCCGACGCTGTTTACGCGGCCTGTGGCAAGTATTGTGACGTCGTTTCGGTCAACGTGTATCCGGCGGCGGATCTCGACCACGGGTACGTGCGGGAACAGTTTACACATTCACGCCGTTCGATCACGCATCATTTTAACCGCGTGTGGACGGCCGCCCGTAAGCCGATCATCGTGACGGAGTGGTCCTTCCCGGCAATGGATACGGGAATCCCCTCGATCTTAGGTTCGGGGCAGCGGTTCCGAACTCAGCGGGAACGGGCGGAGGCGACCGAACTTTTCGGACACGTGATGTGCGCCTTGCCCTATGTCGTCGGATTCGTGCACTTTACTTGGGCCGACCAGCCGCCGACGCCGAACCCGGAGAACTGCAACTACGGCATCGTCAACGTGAACGATGAGCCCTATCCGGAACTGGTGGCCGCGTTCAAGCGCATTAACGCGAATCTTGAGAAATGGCATCTCGGGGAGCAGCCGCCGCGAAAGCAGCGGGTCCCGAACGACGTGTCCGCCCGTGCCAAGGCACTGGAACGCAAGGGCATGCACCCGGGGTCGTTCAGGCAGGAGCCGGACGGCACCTTCATTGCGGAAAACGGGGCGTTCAAACTTGAGGGCAAGATCGGTGAGAGGGGACTTCATGCGGCAGTCGGCACGTTCAAACCATGGATCCACGAGGTCATGGACGGGCGCAAGCTCTGGACGCCTATCGAGAAGGTCGAGAGTGTCCAAGGCGGCGTCGAGGACGGGCTTTTGGTCTTCGAGTGTGAATTTTCGGGATGGCACAAACCCCACGAACGGAAGCTCCGCGCGAGGTTCTTCATGCCGGCGGATCGGCCGCATTTCCTGTTCGAGCCGCTTTCGGTCACGAACATCGGTCCGAAGCCGACCGAGGTCCGGTCCGTGTATGGTCTGCTCACGCCGCCGGCGGACGGCGTCTATCGGCAGGGGGCGGCCTCGCATGGCCGTCCGATCGAGAACATCTGGGGGGGCTGGAGCTATGCGGCCTGGATCAACGCCTCGGGACGCTTTACCGGCTGTATCGGCAACGAACGGGACGGGGTCGCTGTGCGCTACTGGACGGATGCGGACGGCGAGAGCCTGCACAGCGACGCGACCATCTCCCTGTGCGAGCCCGCGACACTGAAAACGGATGACCGGTACACGTTTGACGAGCGGCCGTATCTTCTCTTCACATTCGGTGCAGGTGGCGAATGGGCCTGGCAAAGGCGCCTTTTCGAACTGGGTGTTGATTGAAGATTTCACGTAAGCATGCGCCGAGAACCGACGAAACGTAACCGGAACAGCCACTGTTCGACTCGGTTTGAAAATGGGGTGAGTCCACCCTGTTTCAGGTTTTTTGCATCTATTTTTCTAAACATGCACTTGTTTGACAGTGCTAATGAATGTAACCTGTCGTTGACGGTGGCGATAGTTTCACAGCAGTAACGGAGATTGGTTATGGGTAACTATGTGGCAATTTGTCGGCGTGTGTGCGTGGCGTGTGCTGTTATTCTTGCGGGGGCTTGGCGAGCCGATGGGCAGAATGTGAGTGCCACATGGTTGGGTACGCAGGATGCCTACTGGACAAACGGGGTCAACTGGGTGGGCGGCGTGTCGGCGTACGGATGGGCGACGGCAACCTTCAACAGCGCCGGTAACAACCGCACGAACCTGTCGCTCGCCTATACGTCTCCGGTTCTCGCCATGCAGCATCTATGGTTTAGGTCGCCTGCCTGCGCGCCGTATAAAATCGGGCTCAGCACGAGCCAGCGCTACTGGATGATCTCAGGTGGTTCCATCACCGTAGACAATGACGTCGTCAACGATCAGACGATCGGTGGATACGTGTGGCTGGGCAATCAAGATTATGCACATGCGCTCACCTTCAGAAACCATAGCCCGGTCGCTGCGCTGAGGTTTATGGGCGACCTCCGATTCCGTTCCTCCGCGACCGGCTTGGTGACGCTCAGGCTGGAAGGGGCAGGGGAGATGTTTTTTAACGGTAACTGCGTGACCAACGGCACGGCGCAGTGCATGTTGTTCAATTATAACACTGGTCGGGTGACGCTGGCGGGTATGAACCGTGTGAATCGCCTCTATACACGTCAGGGCTTGTCGCAAGGCAATTCGCATGTGACGCTCAAGGAGGGCGCGGAACTCTTCCTCGACTATGGCAGCGAAAACTACTCCATCTGGCATGAGGGCACGGGGATCATCGATGGCCCGGGCACATTGCGTTTCGGTAAAGGAAGCACAGGCCCGGCTCGGGTTTACGTAAAGAACGGCTCATCACTGACGATCCGCACGTTGCTTACCAGCGAGGGTGGGCTTGAAATGTACCACTCGACCGGAGGCGGCACGCTGGTGCTTGACTGTACCAACACCATGGCGTCCGATCTCATCATCTCTGCACGTGGCGGTATGGTCAGCATCGCCAAGATGGGGAATCAGGGTGCGATAGACAGTAACCTCGGTTGTGGTACGTCGATCTTTTTCCAGAACGAGGGCAACGGCTGCCTGATCTATACCGGGTCTGGCGAGACTTCCGACCGGCTGATCAACTTTTCGAAGAATGCGCGGCTCGACCAGTCAGGCACGGGGGACCTGATTCTCACACAGGATCTCGTGGTCGGCGCGAACACCAAGACACTCACATTGATGGGCTCCGGGACAGGTGCCGGCGTGATTGGTGGTGTGATCGGTCCCGGCTCGGGCACTACCTCGCTGGCTAAGGAGGGGAGCGGCCTGTGGCGTCTGACGGCCGCGAACACCTATACTGGCACCACAACGGTGCGCGACGGCACGCTGACGCTGTGCGGCGCGAACGGTGCCGTCTCCGCAACCTCTGCGGTGGTGCTGGAAGGCGGCACGCTCTGCCTCTCCAACGCGGTCACGGCGAACGCAGCGGATCGGTTGGCCGACACGGCGGGTATAACCCTGAACGGCGGGTGCCTTGCGTTCGTCAACGGCGGCGGCGCGGCAGACTACAGCGAGACGCTGGGGGCGTTGATGGTTTCGGAGGAAGCCAATGTCATCAAGACGACCTCAGCCGCCGCCGGTCAATCCTCGACGCTCACGTTCGCCTCGTTGACACGCTCGGGACGCGGCGTTGTGGATTTTCAGGGCGAAGGATTGGGTGAGGCGGGCAGCACACGTAACC
>JAKJHA010000056.1 GCA_022704125.1 Verrucomicrobiota bacterium
CCGCCGCTTCATCCGCCGCCACGCTCAGGCTCATGGCGTCGCCGAAGACAGTGCCGAACGCCGTCTTGCCGGTCGCGTGCGTAAAAAACAGTTTCGGCGTTTCGCGCCACGCCTTCCAATAGGCCTCGTTCGCGGCGTCGTTCAGTTGTTCCTCATCCAACGGCAGGCCGACATCCCAATCCGCGCAACTGTCCACGCCTTCAAGTCCCGGAAACACGGGCATCGCGCGGCGTGCTGTCGTGGCTGTCTCCATCGGGATCACGCTACGCACGCGGAAGGTGCCTTGCGTTTCGATCAGCCGCCCGCCCGCTTCAAAACGACGCCAGCTCACCGTCACCTCCGCATCGGTGGTGACGCCCAGCGTCTCGGCCAGCCATGCGTTGATCACAATCTCGTCGTCACGCAAATCGCGCGGAACGAGCGCACCATCCGGCGTGATCGCCGCTACAAAGCCATACGGCGTGCCGCGTTCCCCCGCCGTGAACGCATCTGCCAGATGATAGGTCGCGGCACCGACCTTCAGCCCCGCCTGCTCCAACGTCTCGCGCAGACCGGGCGGCAGAAACACGCGGCGGCTCCTGATCACTGTGACCGTCTCTCCGGCCTCGGATTTCTGTTCTTCGATCTCCAACCCGCACGCTTCCGGCGTCAGCGTCTGCGCCAACGCACGTTCCAATTCCTGCGGCGGCAGAGCGGAGAGCAGCAGGTTGGCCATCTTCGGCTCACCTACACTTGCCGCCAACGTATCCAGCGGAACGAAGAGATTCACAGGCGGTAACGACGCGGGGCGCAACGCAAAATCGGCGGGAAGCAGCGCGGTGTTCAGCGGGAGCGGAACGGATGACGGAGCAGACGCCAGATGGCGGCGGACAAGGCGCGACTCCTTCACCTGACCGAGCGGGAGTTCCGCCGCATGGAGCGTCGGCTTCACAAAACGCACCGCGCCTTCGGCTCCGCGCAACAGGTCGCGCGCCCGGTCGTTCAGCGTGGCTCGGAACTCTGCGCCTCCCGTTTCCTGATCACTGTACAGACCGATGATCTGCGCATCAGACGCACATACCGCGCCTTTTGCCGTCAACAACTCACCCCGCAACAGCAACGCGGCTTCTGTGTCGGGCAGGCGTTGCGCGAGGTCTGCCGGAAAGACCCCTTCGGCAAGCAGTACAGCAGAACGTGCGGCACCGAGACGGGCGTGCAGACGAGCGCGCAGACCGGCCTGCAACGATTCACCAGTCAGCAACGCGGCACCCAGCACCGCGGCGGTCAGCGTGGCCGTAGCCGCAAAGACGCCGTGCCGGGCGCGATAGTGCCGCAGGCTTCGTTTGACCCAAGTTCCGGTTGTCATTAGTGCGTTAGTTCATCAGTGCATTAGTCTTACCGCCTCACAACCTCACCGCCTCACAGTCTTACAGCCTTTGAGTTGCGGGCTTCGCCCGCGCGAACAGCCCGCTGCGCCAGTTCTCGATGAGCAGCGTGTCGAGTTGCCGCAGACCCTGAGCCTCATAGGCCGCGTGTACTGCGGCGTACTGTTCGTCCAAGATGCCGGAGACCACCAAACGCGCGCCCGGCCCCGCAGCCAGCGAGGTAGCCACCTGCGGCGCGAACTGGATCAGCACCGGCGCGAGGATGTTCGCCACAACGATATCGGCCGGCGGATGCGCGTGCGAGAGGTCGTCCAGCGCGAAGGGGATCGACACACCGTTCAATTCTGCGTTTTCCTCCGACACGCGCATGCAGTCGGGATCATTGTCAAAGCCGCGCACGTCAGTGAAGCCCAGCAGCTTCGCGCCGATCGCCAAAATGCCGGAGCCGCACCCCATATCGAGCACGGAGCGCTGAATGTCCTCTTCAGCCAACCGATCCAAGAAGCGGAGACAGGCCTGCGTGGTGGCGTGTTTGCCGGTGCCGAAGCTCAAACCGGGATCAAGCGTGATCACGCACTCGCCGGGCTGTGCCGTGTACGGTTCCCACGAAGGACGCACCACCACACGAGGGGAAACCTTCTCGACGTGGAAAAAGCGTTTCCAGCTTTCGGCCCAATCGGTCTGCGCGACGGCCGTGACCGTCGGTTCGACCGTCACGCCGAGCAATGCGGCAGCGGCGAGTAGCGCGGTCTGCGTGTGCGTCACGCCGTCCGGTTCATCCGGAAAGAGCGAGACACGGCAGACGCCGCTTTCCACATCGTACCACGAGGTCGGCGTAAAGCCATCGTTGCCGATGATCTCAAACAGCGCGTCCGCCGTCTCGGGCGGCAGCGTGGCGGTGACGCAGGGAACGGAAGCGGCAGTCATATCAAAACGGCTCCGTTTCAACGCAACTCAATCTGCGACAAGTAGTCCAGGCTTTTCGGCAACTGCTCCAGCACCGTCGGGCTTTCGTCTTCGATGAAGTAGTACTTGATGCCGATCTTCTGGCAGACCTTCAGAATCGCGGGGTAGTCCGCTTGGCCGGTGCCGAGCACAACATCGTTCGTCAGGTCGGTCCCGCCGCTGAGGTTGCCAACGACACCCTTCTTCAAATCCTTGAGGTGCATCAAGACCCAACGGTCGGGATATTTCTTGAGCAGCTTTGCTGGGTCCTGACCGGGGAAGACTGTCCAGAGCACGTCCATCTCGAACTTGACGAGATCAGGATCGGTCTTCTCCATCAACAGGTCGAACAGCGTCCCGTCCTTGTACGGATAGAACTCAAAGCCGTGGTTGTGGTAGAAGAACTGGATGCCCGCCGCCTTGAGCCGCTTACCGATCTCGTTGAATTCAGCGGCGATCTTCAAGGTCTGCGCTTCGTCGAGCGGCTTCTTGTGCGAGGCCCAGGCGACACCAAGATACTTCAGACCGAAAAAGCGTGCGGCGGCGATCGCCTCATCCGTCTTGTTGAGCAGAAAACCCTGCCCGGCATGTGCGGCGATTGGGATCAGGCCGCGCTCGTCAAGCGCCTGTTTCATCTGCTCCTGCGTCAGACCGTAGTGGCTCTCAATGCCGATCTCGACATACTTGACGTTCAGGTCTTTGAGCACATCAAGTGCCTTCGCCCCGTCCTGCTTGAGCTGATTGCGCAACGAATAGATTTGGACACCGACAGGCCCCTTGAAAGTCGCGCTGGTGCCGACGCCTTGGGCGGAAGCCGCGACAGCAAGGAGTGTCGCCGTAACGGAAACTAGTAGGTTTTTCGAGTTTTTCATCGTGTTGTCCTTTTTGTTTACACCACCGTGCAGAGGGTGTAGTGGGCGTTGACTTCGGTCTTGATCGCTTCGAGCATATCCTGCGAAATCGGTTGATTGAGCTTGATGATCGCCAGCGAGCGGTGGGTCTTGGCGTTGTGCGGATTGCGCATGTCCTCGATGTTGATGTGCGCGTCGGCCAGCTTGCGGCTGATCGCAGCGATCACGCCCGGCCGGTCGTCGTACAGGCAGAAAAGGGTGGCGCCGCTCGGCTCGAAGTAGAGGCGGTCGAACTCGTCGATGCGCGAAACCGTCTGCACGCCTTCGGTGACCGTGCCGCGCACACTGAAGCTCTTGAGGTTCTTGCCGGCTCTTTCGACTTTGAGATCGATCGTAATGGCGTTGCCGTAGCCCTTTTCGGGATCGGCTTCGCGGTCGATCAACTCGATGCCCATATCCTTGAGGAATTTGGTCGCGGCTTTGTAGTCGTTGTAGCGATCGAACTCGCTCCAGATGCCTGCGAGAACCGAGACGGTCAGCCATTTGCCGAAGGGCGCGAGATCGCCGTAGAAGCTGGTCTCGATCATCTTGATCGGCGCTTGGGTGCCGGACATCTGCCGCACGAGGCTGGCGAGGTTGAAGGCCAGCTCGCAGTAGGCACGTTCGAGACCCTCGGGGATATCGCGATTGACGATGCAGCTCATATCGGCCTTTTCGTCGAGGTCAATCAGCTCTTGCGCCGCGCGCTTCGCCGCCGTGAAGTTGGCCTCATGGGTGTTGGCGCCGAGGTGCGGCAACATCAGGTCGGCGATGTCGGCCATGTCCTTGGGGCCGGCCTCGTCCTTGGGGTAGACGTCGTTCAGATAGCGCAGTCCCTTCTCGGCCTTGACCGCACGTAGCGCATCTTCGTCGACGATACCAAAGCGGGCGCAGTTGATAATCGTGGCACCCTGCTTCATGAGACCGATCAGCTTAGTACCGACCAGACCGCGCGTGCTCTCGCCGCCCGGGACGTGGAGCGTAACGTAATCGCTCTGGCTAAAAATCTCCTCCAGCGTGGCGGACTCGATGCCGAAATCGCGCAGCCGGTCACGGTTGACCAGCGGGTCGTAGCCGAGGATACGGCACTCGAAACCCCTGAGGCGTTTGGCGACCAGACGGCCGATATTGCCGAGACCGACGATGCCCACGGTCTTGCCGGAGATCTCACGGCCCATGTAGTTCTTCTTCTCCCAGCCACCGGCACGGGTGGTGGTGTCGGCCTGCACGATGTGGCGCGCATCGGCCAGCATCATGGCGATGACCTCTTCGGCGACGCCGTTGGCGTTTGCGCCGGGCGTGTTCATCACGTCCACGCCTTTTTTGCGGGCATACTTGATATCGATCGTGTCGTACCCCGCACCAGCGCGCACGATCACCTTGAGTTGCGGCAGCGCGTCGATGATCTCGGCGGGCACCTTCTCGCTGCGCACAATCAGAGCGTGGGCGTCAGGGTGCGCCTTGACCTGCTCCTCAAGGGGCGTCTTCGCATCTTGCACCACGTTGTAGCCGCCGTGCGCGTTCAGGATCTCGGCGGCCACGGTATCCAACTTGGTCGGAATCAAAACTTTTTTCATGCTTCTCCAGTCTCTCGGGGTTTGATACGCTTAGCAATAAATCGGGTTGATTCAGGCGCGGCGACACCCGTCTGTCGCCAGCCCAAAAAAGAGAGCATACTTTAATCCTGTTACGGACGGGAATCAAGCTCCGTCGTAACCATGGACGAATCCGGCGACACAAGGCGGAATGGAAGAGGCATGAAGAGACAGGTTACAACCATCGGTTTCGCGGCACTCATCGCGGTAGCGACTGTCACGGCGGCTTGGGCGCAGGCTAACCGTTATGGCAGGACACAGGGCTACGCCACCGACCACTTCGAAGGGTTTGACGCACTCGATGAGGATTCGCGCATCCCGCAGAAGAAAAAGTCGTTCTGGTATTCAGTGGACGCCGACACGCCGGCCGCCCAAATCCAGATCGCGGAGAAGAAAGAGGCGCTGGGACACAACCGTTCCGCACGTAAGGCCTACGAGGCACTGATCCGCGAGTGGCCGACTTCCCCGGAGGCGGCGCAGGCCCAGTATGCGTTGGCGCAGCTTCTGGAACGGCAGGGAAAGTACGAAAAAGCTTTCGATGAGTACCAATATCTGATCACCCACTACGCCGGCCACTGCCCGTACCAAGAGGTGCTCGACCGCCAGTTCCGTATCGCCAATTACCTGCTGCACAACAACACCAGCATGTTCGGTTGGTCCCTGAGCGGCAGCGACACCATCCGCGAGCGCTTCGAGCAGATCGTGCGCAACGCCCCGCGCGGCACTCAGGCACCGGAGATCATGCTGGTCATCGGCAGCATCCGAGTTTCTGAAAAGGAGTTGTCGGAGGCGATCGCCGTCTACGAGGGTCTCCTCAACCGCTTCCCCCAGACCTCCCAAGCGGTCGACGCCGCCTACCTTGCGGCGCAGTGCCGCCATGAACTCGCCGTCAAGCACAGCTATAACGAGCCGCGCTGCCGCGAAGCGATCGCCTTCATCAAGGCTGCGCTCGTCCGCATGCCGACCCACCCCCAGAAGGTGCAAATGACAGCGTGGATGAGTGAGCTGACCGCCTTGCTGATCGAGCAGAACTATCAGCAGGCGGTCTTCTACGACACTAAGCAGCGTAATGTCGAGGCCGCCAAGGCCGCCTACCGCCGCTTCCTCACTGAGTTCTCTGACTCCCATTATGCCGCGCAGGTCCGCGAGCGCCTCATGCAGCTCGAAAAGGGCGCGGCTCCGTTGCGTTAACCATTGGAGGTCACTATGTTCGATATGCAAAAAACGTGGGTTGCCGGCCGTCTGGCCCTCTGTTCGTGCTTCCTTTTCCTGACCGCGGGCTGCGCCTCGTACCGGATCGGTTCCGCCGTCCCCAAAGAGCTGCGTACCATCGCGGTGCCGGTCTTCGAAAACGCCTCGGGATTCCCCGAAATCGATGCCACCGTCACCCAGTACGTACTGCGCGAGTTCCAGCGCGAGGGCACCTTCAAGATTGCCTCGGTGGATGATGCCTCGGTCAAGTTGCTCGGCAAACTGATCAGGGCCGACCTGCAATCGCTCAACTACGACCGCGGCTACGGCGCACGCACCTCGGAGTACCGCTATACGCTTGTAGCCGAGATCACGCTCGTCGAGCGCGGTACCGGCAAGTTGCTGATCGATGGCGAGCGGATCAAGGCCAACACCACCTTCCTCACGCACGGCGACATGCTGACGGGTATGCAGGACGCCGGTCCGCGTATCGCCAAGGAGCTGTCCCGCTCCATTGTCGATGCCGTGCTCGCCTACTGGGCGCCCCCCCGCGAATGAAGTTGCATGACACAGCCCGTGTCGAGCGCGCCGTCCTGGTTCAGGTCGTGCACGCCCGCATGGACGTGTTGGAAGCCGCCGACTCACTCCTCGAACTGGGACGCCTCGCCGACACCGCCGGATTGGAGGTCGTGGGCCAGTTGACCCAGAACCGCGACAAACCCGACGGCGGCACCATGATCGGCTCGGGCAAAGTCGAAGACCTCAAGACGCTCATCGAAGAAACCGGCGCGAACACCGTAGTCGTCGACAACGAACTGAACGCCTTTCAAGCCTTCAATCTCGCCAAGGCGCTGGGCGTGCGCGTGATGGATCGCACCGAGGTGATTCTGGAAATCTTCGCGCGCCGCGCTCGTTCCGCCGAAGCGCAGCTCCAAGTCGAACTGGCGCAAACCCAGTTCTTGCTCTCGCGTATCCCGGTCACCGAATCGCAGCAGCGCTTCGCCGGCGGCGGTGGCGGTGCCTACGTGCGCGGTCCCGGCGAAAGCCATCTCAGCCTGCGCAACGAGCCGCTGCGGCGGCGCATCGCCGAACTGCGCAAGCGACTGGCAACAATCCAAAAACGGCGAACCGTGCGCGACCGCACCAAGCGCGAGTGGCCCGTCGTCTGCCTCGTGGGCTACACCAACGCTGGCAAATCAACGCTCCTCAACGCGCTCGCCGGTGCGGGTGCCTACGTGGACGACCGCCTCTTCGCTACACTCGACACCAAGACGCGCAAAGTCTGGCTCGCGCCCAGCCGCGAAATCCTGTTGACCGACACCGTCGGCTTTATCCGCAATCTGCCGCACGGACTGATCGCCTCCTTTCGCTCCACCCTCAGCGTCGCGACCGAGGCCGACCTGCTGCTGGTCGTGGTCGACGCCGCCTACCCGCGCGTGGCCGACCATATCGACGTCTGCTTCCGCACATTGCGCGAAATCGGCGCGGGCGATGTACCGCATCTGCTGGTGCTCAACAAGTGCGACACCGAGGGCGCGGTTTCCGCCAAGGAAGCCGCCACCGCGACGTTGCCGCTCCTCGCCGGAAAACACCCGCAGGCGCTGCCGGTCTCAGCTCTGACCGGTTACGGGCTCGACTTGCTTAAACAGGCCATCATTCAGGAACTTCAATCGTGCTCCGCATTGTGGCAACTGCCGCCCTCCGCAGGAGCCCGGGAACACGAACGCGCGCCTCAAGTACAAGCTTGGCCGCGTCAAACCGCAAAGGACACGACAACATGAAAAAAACCATGCTGAAATTGAATGGCGTTTGCTTCGGCAAACTTCTGAGAGCTGTATGGATCGCGGGTGTGCTTGGACTGACACCGCATGTGTTGCATGCGGCAAATCTCGGCACAATCATGCCGATGGGCGATTCGATCACACTCGGTGTCCCGGTCGCCGGCGGCTACCGTGACCCCTTGTACACATTGCTCACGGGCCGGGGCGACACATTCACCTTTGTCGGCTCTCAAACGGGCTACGCAACGGACACACTGACCACTGCCGGTCAGGCCCACCACGAAGGCCACAGCGGTTACGTGATCACCAACGGTACCGGCCGTGCCGGACTGGACGAAAACCTTGCGTCTTGGATCGGCCCGGGCAAGCAGAACCCCCAAAAAATCCTGTTGATGATCGGCAGCAACGACATCAATCTCGGTTACGACATGCCCAACGCACCAGCCCGGCTGAACGATCTCATCACGCACATCTACGCGCTGTTACCCGATGTCACGCTCTATGTGGCATCGATCATCCCCATGTCGGGCCACGAAACCGACGTGCAGGCCTTTAATGCGGCGATTCCCGGCCTTGTAGAGGGACAACGCGCGCTCGGGCGCGACGTTCGTTTCGTCCCGATGTATGAAGCCCTGAACATCAACACGGATCTGGCAGACGGCCTGCATCCGAACGCCCAAGGCTATCAGCGCATGGCGCAGGCTTGGGATACGGCGCTTCACCTGTCCACCAATCTGTCAGTTGAGGTCACCGCGCCGAAGCCAGCGCAGGTATTCTCCGCATCGACACCGGTCAGCGTGACCGCCACCGTGGCCAATGCGAGCGGCGCCTACACGGTGCATGTCTATACCAACAGCGGCGCAGGCGCATTCGCCGAGGCGGGGACCGGCGGTTCCACCTCGCCCTACACGGTGGATCTCGGAACGTTGCCTGTCGGCGCTTACAACGTCTACGCCACGGTTACCGATACGCAAACCTCTGCCACCAGCGAGACGAACAGTTTTTCGGTCGTGCCGGATGCGCTCGCACCCGGTCAGCAGATGCTCAACCTGACCGGATGGAATCAGGACCTCATCATCGGCGCGACGGAACCGGAGCCGTCTTACAGCGTCCACATGGGTGGCTGGAACTTTTATGAAAAAGGATTGTCGGGCGGGACGCAGGGCTTGCCCGCCGATTCGTCCGGCACGCCGCGCACCATCACCAGCTCGCGCAACCCGAGCATAAAATTCCGCTTCCAGCCGTATGTCGGCAACAACGCCCTGTATCTGGATGGACCTAGAAACGCCACGCTGACGCTGGTCACGCCCGCCAAATTCCAGTCGCTCCAATTCCTGATGACGACGCGCACCATGAGCTGGTATGCGCGTCTCAACTTCGCCGACGGCACGACATTCACGACCGACACTTGGAGTGATCCCGACTGGATTGTGAATCCGGGGCCTGCCGACCGCTGCCTGACGTCATACGGACTACGGAAGGACGGTTCCACCACCACCTTTTACTCCGCATATCTCTGGATGGCGCAACGGGATGTCATCTTGCCAGCCGCCGATCAGGAGAAGATTTTGGAGTCGATCACCTTTTTCACCACGGGTAACGCCGGCAATCAGTTGGCGCTTTTTGCGGTGAGCGGACACGTGATTGAATCGGTCTTCGGAGCGAAAAACGCGGTCAAAGTGCTGAGCGCGGGCGGCGGCCCCAGCGGCGGCACGCAGTACAGTGTCGGATGGGACTTCACCGTCACCCAGCCGATCCGCCTGACGGCGCTCGGGCAGTTTGATCCCAATGCGACACCCAAAGCCAATACCGTGGCCCTCTACCGGCGGGCCGGCGAAAAACTGGTTGAAGCCAGCCTGGCCGTCGATAGCCCCTCCGAGATGAACGGTCAGTATTCGGCACGCTACGCGGCCGTCGACAGCCTGGTATTGAGTAACGGCCACTACGTGATTTTCAGCACGCAGAACGGTAACAACTTCATCGCGGGCGGCGGCACCCCGGAGGCGTCCTTCGGTCCCGGCATCTTATGGAATAAAGGTGTCGCACTCGGTGAAGGGTCGGCCGCGGGCCCGTTGCCCGGGACCGCGCCAGCTCAGTGGCCAATTGAAAATGCCGGCCATTGGCGCTACTTCGGTCCAACGTTCAAGTATGAATTGGTGATACCGCCGCCCGTTGTGACGATCACCCATCCGGCAGACGGGCAGATCGTTTCAGCCGCAGCGCCCATCACCGTCACCGCCACCGTGGCCAACGTGATCGGTACCTATTCGGTGCAGGTCTACACCAACAGCGGGACAGGGGCTTTCGCTGAAGCGGGAACCAGCGGACCCGCCACGCCGATTGTCATTGAACTGGGGCCGCTGCCGACCGGTACCCATCGCCTTTTCGCCACCGTCACCAACATGACCGATGTTATGAGTTCGCCGACCAATAGTGTCACCGTGGCCGTGATACCCGGACAGCAGCCCGTGAGCGTGACCGGCTGGAACCACGATCTGATCATCGGGAAAGACGAAGCGGCACCGGCGACCAGCACGCACATGGTAGGCTGGCTCTTCTACGAACGCGGGCTGGCGGGAAGCACGCAAGGCCTGCCGGCCGACGCGCCCGGCACCAACCGCACGTTCTCTAGCAGCTATACCCGCAGCGTCGTCTTCCGCTTCGCCCCGTATACAAGCAGAAACGCCGTCTATCTGAGCGGGCCGGGTAGCGTGACCCTCACGCTCGTCAATCCCACCCGGTTCCACAAGCTGCAATTTTTGGAGACAACCCGCAGCATGAGTTGGAACGTCAGACTGAATTTCTCCGACGGCACAAGTTTCCTGAGCGATACTTGGAGCGATCCGGACTGGACCGCGAATCCCGGGCCGGCCGATCGCTGCCTCACTTGGTACGGACTCCAAAAAGTTCCGGATGGTAGTTTTTATACCAAATATCTCTGGATGGCTGAGCGCGGTGTCACTCTCACAGCGGACGATCGGGAGAAAGAGCTAAGTTCAATCACGATCACGACCACCGGCGTGGGTGATAAACAACTCGCGCTCTTCGCCGTGAGCGGCTACGCGCTCGGCAGTGTATCGAACGACATACATGCCGTGGACGTGCTGAGCCCCGGTAACGGTCCCT
>JAKJHA010000057.1 GCA_022704125.1 Verrucomicrobiota bacterium
GTCTCCCGCACGCGCCGGTGAAGCAGCCAGACCCACACCGCGCCCGCCAAAATGACGGACACCAAGACGGCCAGCACGGCCAGCAACCGGGACGCCGTCCACCACGAGGGCTTCCGCAACACCACCACGTCGGCCGCAGAACGGAGCAGCAGTTCCACCTGCGGCCGCGTGACCGTCGAAGGCATGTTCGGATGCCAGATGTCCAGCATCACGATCCCCGTGAGGGACAGTTCGCTCCCCGCACGCAGGGCGGGCAACTTCGCACCCCGCGACCCGCGCAGCGTGGCTTTGAAATGAACGTCGGACTCTTTCAGCCGCAACACCCGGGCACCGTTCTCCATCCGCAGGTCCTCCGTCAGCGTCGCCTTGCAGGTCACCAGCGTCCCGTCGAAATCCCCCGGCTCGGCCATCACGCCATTGTACAGCGCCAACTCATTGGCTTCGACGATCTGCGCGACCGAAACGTGAACCGGCGCAGGCGGTTCCCCCCGGCCGAGTTTGCGCACCACGGCTTCATAAAGCCCGCTGACCGAACGGCTCCGGTCCAAAAATCCGGCAGTTTCCACGCGGTCGCCGGGTGCGAGATCGATCGGCTGGCGCGTCTGGATTCTCAGGCCGGTCTCGCCGTCGTGTACAAAAAACATGCAGCCCTGCTCCGGCGCGACACCCTGCAGACTGTTGTAGGGCCACACCGCGTCATCCAGAAACACGATTGGAACGCGCTCCGCATAGGTGACCACGCCCTCCACATGCAGGCGGAGCTTTCCGCCGAGTTCACTCCCAAAGCCGCCCACATCCCGCAGCGGCACCTTCGGTGTGTCGAACGGCGTGTTGCGCGGCGGACGCTCCACCGTGAGGTCGTCCAACGTGTTCACGAAAACCGAAGGCATGAGCAGTTCGCCCCGCGTGTTGAACGCGGCCATCGCCACGCCCTCAAGCCGTACCTCGGCCTCGACCAGCCCCTCGCAGATCGACTGTGCTTCCAGCGGCAGCCGCGCCATGAAACGCCCCGGGCCGGCACCGAGAACGAGCATCATCCCGAGCGGCGGACGTCTCCAGTACCCCTGCACGACGCCGCGCACCTCGACGCGGCGGCAGTCATCCAAACCGCGGAAAAAGCGCGCCAGATTGAAAGGTTCCGCCGCAGGCATCGGCGCCTTGCCGAGTTGGGTGACCGCATGCGGCAAGATGACCGGCGCGAAGCCGCCCTGCCGGACCACCCCCGCAATCTCCACCTCGGTGCCCGGCGAGAGGCTACCGAATACGTCGTCATCCCCCGTCCACACCCCTTCATCCCGCGCAAGACGGGGGTACACAAAGATCCCCGCATCCCCGTCCTGCATGATGAACAGGCGGCAAAGACGCGCTGTCACCACGCCCCGCAACCGCACTGCCCGGCCCCGTCGGATCTCCTCGGCGGCCAATGCCTTGACCTCACTGATCCTCGTAATCACATTAGTCGCGGCCATGACCTGCACAGCCTGCAGCAGACAAGTCAGGCTTGCAAGAGCCATCCATCCCCGTTTCACTGCGCACAACCTCCTTACGTTCAAACAGTGCGAGTGTACCACAACAACATCGAAACAGCCATTGGCCAAGTGACCAATGCCGTAATCGGTTAGTGACAGGAGTTATACGAGTCGAGGCGCGTGTTGTGTGTGTGCGCAGTCGGGCCGGGCGTCCCCGCCCGCTCTGTGAAAGGCCGCTCGTGATTCCAATGCACGGTTCGGTCCCCAAGGGAAGTGTGCGCATCAGCCTTTTGCAAGACACGTTGTTGCGGGCGGGGACGCCCGCGCCCGACTCTCTGCTCCCCTCTTCACCAAAAACGCATTGTCTTCGCACACCCCTGTCGCCAATCGAGTACCCAGTGCCGCGCCTTCTTGTGTTCTTTGCGGCCACTACTTCGAGATCCGAATATCCGCTATTTCGCCGCGTCCGGAGGATCGCCCGTCGCCGTTCACATCGTCGAAAACGGTGGCATGCACAAGCTTCTCTGGAACGACGCCCGTTGCTTCGAGATTCTCCACGACAACCTTGCCCACGCGGCAGTTGACATACGGATCGAACACCTCGCGCGGTTCCCCTTTCCTACCCGTCAAGCGCACCGATTTCGGCCCGACAACCGCGAGATGCGAAAGTGGGTAGCGGTCGGCATGGAACTTCACCTTGAGGTTCTTGAAGTGGATGCTGGTGAGATTCGCGCCGAACTCGAACGCACCGAAATGCCCACGCACCGGATCGGAGCCGGTATAGGCCTCGAACATATCGATCGGACGATCAAGATCGATCTCGATATCCTCGAAGTGTAAGTTGCCGCCCGAACCGATCTTGGACCACTCCGGCTCTGTGCCGACCGCATAGTTGGGGGTCTGTAAATACATCTTGAAACACTTGATCCCTTTCACGCGACGGAAGATGACGTCGCTGATCGCACAGTCCACTTCCGTCCCATCCTTGTAGCGATAGGTGGCCGGCAGAATACGGATCGCCGGATATCCGGGACCGACCAACTCCAGATCCTCGCAGAGGATCGTCTTCTGTGGACCGAATGTCACCGACGAATTGAGCCAGTCATAGGCGTTCAGGGCCACGAGATCGTCCCCCACCTGTCCGCGCGCGTTTTGGATGTGTACCCGCGAAAGGTTACCGTTTAGATGATAGCCGTCGGCCGTGCAGCGGTCAAAAACCGTGTCCGTCAGATGGACGTCGCTACTGTTCCCGCCCTGATAGGCAAAGGCGCTTGCATGCGCGAAGGTTACGCCCTTAAGCGTGATGTGATCGCAACAGATGAAGAGCATCAGCGTTGAGACGCCATAGTAGTTGCCAAGCTTGCGTTCGGACATATCCCAGCGGCCGCTCCTGCCGTAACCAGCGCGCGCGCGCCGCCAGTCCTCCCACCGGCCACCGATAATCGCGATGTTGTCGTCACGTGGATTTTGGTGCGTCGGTGCGAGCGTGCCATCCGCAGCCTTCTCGTTGCGCAGCATAACCACATCCGTACCCGGCAACAGCGCAATCGTCGCGCCCTCTGCCTCAATGCGGCGGTTGGAGGGTATCCTTACCGTTCCGTCAATGTAGTACGTGGCTTGCCGCGCGGGAATCACAACGATCTCGTGCTCGTCGATTGCCTGTTGAAGCGCCGCCGTCCACACATTCGTGCCGTTGACCACCGTGACCTTCGGCGCGTAATCGGCAAGCGAGACGCGATCAGACAGCTTTGCCTGCAACGCCGCTGTTTCCGCAGCGGAAGCAATGATAGCGCTTTCGATTTCGGCGGCCGTCGGCTCCGCCGCATAGGTGATTGATGATGCCACAAACACGGCAAACGACGAAAACGTCGTCGCGGCACCCAAAAGAGCGCACAGGACATCTCGCCGCCGCAAGTCTCCCCTTTGTGCAGTTTTCATGCGAAACATTATAGTCAAAAATTTTTGTCGGGCAAACCTCCGTAAACCGGAAAGAAAAAACCGACATGAGCCGTAACGTAACGGCGTTCAAAGTACAAGTGCAACTCAAGAATTTTTTGACTCGGGCTGACGATTCGTGTAAAAGGATGAGCAATGAAACGCTTTTTCATAAAAGCAAAAGATAGCGAAGGCGGAACAGTGGTGATTCTCAGGTAGTGGTTCAGATGAGGCAACGATGATGAAAATGAACACAGCAAGGATACAGATGATGGCGGTGGTGTTTGCGGCTGCCGCGACGGGGGTATGTGCGCGAACGATTGCCGAATGGCCGCTCGGGTGCGATGAGAACCTGATACCGGACGGACGGTGCGCGATCTCGTCGGCAAATGACCTTTTGATTGTCGATGCCGATCAGTATTGCGAACTGGGCACTACCGGACGCTATGCCCTCCACGCACGTGGAGGCGCCGGCGCGACGGACTTCGCCTTCAGTGACACGGCGGGACACTATCTCGCGCCCACCAACGACTTCACCGTGGAGGGATGGTATAACTTCTCACGGCTTCCAGAGAAGGGTGAGACGTGGATGGTTGTAAGCGCGTTCACGCACACGACGAACCGCTGGTTCCTCACGTTCCGGCGCGACAGCATCCATCCGGGGCTCACCTGGCAGATCTTTTCCGCCGCCCCCTATGCGGGCGACTCGCTGCTGACAACCGTGACGGACCCCAACACGCTCACGAACGGTTGGCACCATTTTGCACTTACGTTTGCTCACCGGATCGCGGACGGAACTGCCGAATGGTGTCTCTACCTCGACGGCCAGCCCGCGGACCGAAAGTCCATGAAACCATTCCAGGGGACCTTTGATGAGGGCGGCCGGTTTGGCCTCGGCGGGCGCGGCAGAGCTGGCAACGTGATTTGCGGATCGCTTTCACAATGCCGCCTCTCAGATCGCGTGTTGTCGCCCGACCAATTTTTACAACCCGATACGATCCATCGCGGACAGCCTCAATGGAAAACCTTGCCTTCGCGCACCACCCCGGAAACCCCGGACGGCGGACGAACATTATACAACGGCATCACGTTGCCGAAGGAGTGGCCGCCGCGTATCGATCCGCGTGACCCGAACCCGATCCGTGCCCCCTATCTGGAGGCGGCGAACATCCCGGTGGTGATTCCGATCGACCTTGGTCGCCAACTCTTCGTGGATGATTTCCTGGTGGAGTCGATCACCAACGTAACACGCGCGTTCCATAAGCCGGTTCAATACGCGGGCAACCCCGTGATGTGGCCGCAAACAAAGGACGAACTGACGCGTTCACCGGGATGCTGCATGCCGGGTGGCGCAATCTGGTGGGACCCCACGCGCCAGCGTTTCCGCATCTGGTACCTTTCCGGATGGGCGGGCAAGATCAGCCTCGCGGAATCGAAGGACGGCATCCATTGGGAACGTCCGCCGGTTGGGGCGAACGGCACCAATGTCCTCTTGCCGCATCAGATTGCCGACACATTCAGCGTGTGGCCGGACTACGCGGCCAAGAATCCCTACGAACGCTGGTGCATGTCCATTTCGCCGGGCGGCAATCCCACACGCAGCGCCCAGTACGTTTCGCGCGATGGCGCCCGCTGGACGTTTGCGCGCCTGACGGGCCAGCATGGCGACAGTACCACGATGTTCTACAACCCGTTCCTCGGCAAGTGGGTGTGGAGCCTACGCGCCAGTTGGCGGGCACGCTCGCGTATCTACCGCGCGCACCAAGACTTCATCGCGGGCGGAAGTTGGAATTTCCCAATGGGGCACGGACCCAACCAGACCAATACCGCCGACTGCGCGTTGTGGCTGGCATGCGACAACCAAGACCTGCCGCGTACAGTGGGCGGGAAAGAGTACCGCAATGCCCAGCTCTACAATGTGGATGCCACGCCTTACGAGTCGATCATGGTCGGATTCTTCAAGATCCTCTGCGGACGCGACAACGACCTAGCCGCGAAAGCGGGTATGCCCAAAACGACGACCCTGCACTTCGCCTATTCACGTGACGGCTTCCACTTCACGCGTCCCGACCGCACGCCTGCGATCGCCGACTCGGGCTGGGGTTCGGGCCGCTGGGATTCGGGCTACGTAGGCCCCTGCTCCAGCGGCTTTGTGATTAAGGACGAACAACTGTGGTTCTACTACGTGGGCGCGCGCGGCGACGGCACTCAGAACGATCCGCCGACGTGCGTGATCCCCAACGGCATGCACTGGAATTTTTCCGTAGGCGTGGCGATATTGCGGCGTGACGGTTTTGCGAGCATGACGACGGACGCGCAGGGAGAACTCGTGACGCGCCCGGTAGTGTTTACCGGCTCCCACCTCTTCGTGAATGCCGATGCGCGTTTCGGTACGCTCGCCGTGGAGGTCCTTGACGAGAATGGCAAGCCCTTTGCGGGTTATTCCGCCGACGACTGCACGATGCTCGTGCGTGAGGATACGACCAAGCGCGCGGTTACGTGGAAAGGTGGCGATCTTGCGCGTTTCGCCGGAAAGCCCGTCCGCTTCCGGTTCAAGCTTCGCGTTGCGTCGCTCTACTCCTTCTGGGTGTCTGCAAAGCCAACCGGGGAATCAGGCGGCTATCTCGCGGCGGCAGGCCCGGCCTATTCATCACTGCGCGATGAATGAGCTGAGGACTCGCATACGTCGCGAACGTGCCGACACTGCTTCCCGAACACTCTTACCGCGCCCTCGTAGCCGCCACTTCCTCTAGCACGTCAGCCACACGCGCGACCGCGTCCGGCATGGCCAAGACGCGGATCGCTTGGCTCATACGCTTCAGCAACACGGGGTTATCCATCTTGTCCTTCACGTAACGCATCAGCGAACGTCCGGTCAGCTCCTTTTGGATACCCACGTCCACGCCGTGAGAACGCGCCAACGCCGTGGCATTGGCCTTCTGGTGATCGCGTACCGCAGTGGGCAATGGAATCAAGAGCGCCGCCTTGCCCAGCAGACACAACTCGAAGCAGGTCGAGGCACCGGCGCGACAGATCACCAGATCAGCAGATGCGTACGCGCGCCCCATCTCCGCGATGAAGGCCTGCGTCATGGCGGACACCCCCGCCGCCGCGTAGGCTTCTCGAATACGCTCCTCATCCGCCGCACCGCACTGATGGATCACAAAGAGCCGTTCCGCGCCGGACTGCTTCAGCAGGCACATGGCCTGCGAGGCCAGTGTGTTGATCTTCCGTGCACCCTGGCTCCCGCCGGTCACCAGCACGGTAAAGGCCCCCTCGGGAATCTCGCTGAAACGCGGCTGTCCCGCCAGATCAGCACGCACCGGCAACCCCGTGTGCCGCGTGGCACGTCCCAGCAACCATTGTTTCGTTTCCTCAAAACTGATTGCCGTCATCACTGCATATCGCGAAAGGAAATCAACCGCCTTACCCGGCACAGCGTTGGCCTCGTGCAACACGACCGGCACCCGCTTGAGGCGCGCCGCCAGCACCGGCGGCACGCTGGAGTAGCTGCCCATGGCCAGCATCGCGTCGGGACGGAACCGCCTTACGCCGCCCAGGCACGTCCAGAACGAGCGCACGAGAGCCGGTATCGTGCGTAACTTGAGCTGGCGCGCACCGGTCGCGAACACTGCGCCGTCCCAGCCGTGCAGCGCAGCATTTTCGATGTCCCGTCCGGACAACCAGACCTCTACCTCATGCCCGCGCTGTTTCAGTTCCTGCGCCACCGTCAGTCCGGGAAACACATGTCCCCCGGTTCCGCCGCATGCCACCACAATCCGTTTCGGTTCCATCTCACGTCCCCCTCTTCGTCTTGCGCCGCCTCACATCACCGAGCATCTCGCGTAATTCGTTGCGGCTTACAATGGCCATGGCACCGACGTACACGACCACGCCGGTTACGACGGTGACCGCCATCGCCACAATCTCAGCCCCCTTGGTCAGGCCACCCTCCCCCTGCCCCAACAGATGTCGGCACAACGTGTACGCGGACAGTGCGGCGAGTGCCATCGCCGCCGCGCAAAGCATCGCGCGCACCACAGCGCCGGCGAACCCCGCCACCCGCAGAAAGTCCCCGCGCCGCCGTAGCAGTACCGCGAGCATGATCCCGTTTATCAGACTGGTAATCACGGTCGATCCCGCGATTCCGACATGCTTCCAACCGTGCGGCAACCAAATCACGCTCGACACATTCATCGTCACATTTAACACCAGGCCGACCATGCTCACGCGCACCGGTGTTTTGAGATCTTGCAAGCCGTAAAAGACCGGCGTCAACGCCTTTTGCAAGCTGAACACCAGCAAACCCGGCGCATAAGCGGCCAGCGCCCGCGCGCTGAGTATCGCCGAAGTCTCGTCGAAGCGCCCGCCCTTGAAATTGTAGATCAGCGAGATCACCGGCAACGCCAACACCAGCAGCGCGGCGGAACACGGTGCCATGATCACGGCCAGATTGCGGATGGCGCGTTCGAGCGTCTCGCGCATCAGCGCGGTGTCGCCGGTCGCGGCCTGGCGCGAGAAGGTCGGCAGCAGCACAGTCATGAACGCCGTGCCGAACATACCCAGCGGCAGATACACAATCCGCTCCGCATACTCCAGCGCTGCCGGCGCGGCAGGATCGGCCCAGAACGCCAGCAGCTTGTCGAGACACACGTTGATCTGAATGACGCCGATGCCCAGCGCCGCCGGTGCCATCAGCCCCAGCACGCGACGCAGCTTGGGATCGGACAGCAGTGCGCGAAACTGTAGCTTGAAACGGAACCCCTCACGGGCAAGCGCCGGCAGTTGGAACAGCACCTGCGCCAGTCCGGCGGCCAGAATCGCCCAGCTCAGCACAATGATCTGTTTCTCCGGCATGCCGCGCAACAACGGACACGCCACACAAAGCGTCACGATCCATATCAGATTCAGCAGGAACGGCGTCAGCGAGGAAATCGCAAAGCGTCCGAACGTGTTCAGCATGCCCGAGAGCAACGCCGCAACGCAGATCAGCAGAGCATAAGGCAGCATGATGCGCAACATCGGCAAAGGGATCAGCCAGCGGCTGTCGGGCGGCAGCAGGCGCTCCAGCGGCCACGTCAGCAAGATGCCTAAAAGAGTCACCGCACCCAATACCACCACCAGCAGGCTGATCACGCGCACCGCAAACCGCAACGCGCTATCGCGCCCCTCCTTTACCAGCGACTCGCTGAAGACCGGGACGAACGCGCTCGACAGCGCCCCCTCGCCGAACAGGCGGCGGAACAGGTTCGGAACGATGAAGGCCAGATCAAAAGCGGACTTGAGCGCCGACGTACCGAAAAAATACGCCATCACGATCTCGCGCACCAGTCCCAGCACGCGGCTGACCGCCGTCATCAGGCTCACGACCGAGACTGACCGCAATACACGCGGGGCAGGCTCCTGTGCGGCGCTCACGGGCGTTCCTCCTCGGCCGACGCAGCCCGTTTCGCCCCTCCCTTGCGGAAGCAGATATGCTCCACCGCATCGTGGAAGTTTTCCGCGCCGTCTAATAGCCTAATGTCCACGCGCACGTAAAAGACCGGCACCGGCGTAGTCTCCAACCGCGGAAAGCGTACCGCATCCTTTTCCGTCGTCATCAGCGCGTCGGCGTGCAGGTCGGCCGCGCGGTTCACCGCGTCGATAATCTCCTGCGCGTGGTAGCGGTGGTGGTCGGCATAGCGTTCGCAATGAATCACGCGTGCCCCCATCAGACGCAGCGAATTTTCAAAACTCTGCGGCACCGCGATACCCGAGAGCGAGGTGACCGTGCGTCCCTTGAGCCAGTCCAGCGGCACCCGTTCCGCCGTGTAGACATTCTGCAGGTAACGCGGCTGGTGGCAGCACTCTATGATCTCCGCGTGGTCGTTTAACTCACGGATTTGCTGACGTAACGCTTCAGAGTTGCCATCCGACTTGGTGATGAAAATGAAGTCCGCGCGCTTGAGGTTGCGGATCGGCTCGCGCAGCACGCCGCGCGGCAGCATGTGGGTGTTACCGAAAGGATTGGTCTTGTCGACCAGCACAATCTCCAGCCGGTGGCGCAGCTTTTGATATTGAAAGCCGTCATCCAGAATCAGCGTGTCGCAACCGAAGTGCTTGACGGCGTAGCGGCCGCTCTTCACCCGATTCTTATCGACCAGCACCACGACCCCCGGCAAGTTGCTGGCCAGCATGTAAGGCTCGTCCCCGCCCATCTCACTGTCAAGCAACAGCCGCTTGCCGTCGCTCACCACACGCGGCGGCTCAATCGCCTCGCGGAAAATCCGCTGATACCAAGGCAGCTCCTTTTTACGGTAGCCGCGGCTGAGGATCGCAACCTTACGCCCCGACTTTTGCAGTTCACGCGCGAAAATCTCCACCACCGGCGTCTTGCCCGTGCCGCCTGCGGTAATGTTGCCGACGCTAATCACCTGGCACCCCAGCGGATAGCGGCGGAGAATGCCGACATCATAAAGAAAGAGCCGCGTCAACACCACGCTCTTGAACACATGGGAGATCCCCTTGAGCAGCTTCAACAACGTACGGATCGCCCAAGGATGGCCCTGATCGGCGCCGGGTTGCTGGATAATGCGAACCAGATAATGTTCGATCCGCTCAATTCGCCTGATTTTCGCCTTACGCATAAACCCCGCCCGTCATATTCGACACCACCACCGCACACTATGCTTTTGAAAGATTGTTGCAGTGTACCAACGGGACGCTCAACGCGCAATTCCAAAGCGGTTTTTTGCGTGCGATAATCGGCCAGTGACAGGCGGGAAGGGCAAGAGACGCGAGACACGGAGAGGTCTCTTGTCTCGTGCCCTTCCCGCCTCAGCCGATTACTGGGGCGAACCGGTACTGGCCGCCACCTTGAAGAAGCGTTTTGCCGGCGTCGCGCTGATGCCCTCGAAGACAAGATCGCCGTCCTCCTCAGCTAAGACGACCTGCACCAGTGCCCAGGGGCCGCCCGGCGTGTCCGCCGCATAGAGCGTGTACATGATGCCGGCTTTGGCGTTGGTGATCTTGATGGCGAGTATTGTACCGTCGAAGACGAGCGCCGTGCCGTCCGTGGCGAAGGCCGGCGCGTCAAAGCCGACGGCCGTAGCCGCCGCGCCAGCCACGGTGGCCATGTAGTCGGTATCGCCCGCAGTGATGATGTAACTGCCATCCGGCAACCAAAGGTAGAGT
This sequence comes from Verrucomicrobiota bacterium, assembly GCA_022704125.1. GTDB lineage: Bacteria > Verrucomicrobiota > Kiritimatiellia > RFP12 > UBA1067 > DUPH01. The sequence continues at coordinate 10,578 of JAKJHA010000057.1, forward strand.
TTGCCACTGTCGTCGGCGAAGAGATCATTCACGCCGTATCCGTGTGCCGCAAGTCCCATGAGCACGATCGCCGCACCGGGTTCGAGGTCCGGCACGGTCACGCACCAGACGCGCTCCATACCGTTGCTGGGCGCGGGCAAGATGGTGTCGTTCGCGAGGCGGATCGAGCCGCCGGTGAAGGTGTTCGAGCCGGATGCCGCACCATAGCCGCCCGGCCCGATGTCCGCGCCGCCGACGCTGCCCTGCGCGAAGACCGTGCCGCCGGAGATCTCAACCGTACCGCCCGCACCGTTCCCGCCGCCGCCGCCGATGCCC
>JAKJHA010000310.1 GCA_022704125.1 Verrucomicrobiota bacterium
GTGAATCCGTCTCGATCAGTAGCCGCTCGTCCGGCACAAACGCCGCGCTTTCGCGCAGCATGTCGGCGTTGCGGAAAGTCACGATGCCGCTGAAACTGATGGCCAGCGAACGCTCGATCAGTTGCTTCGCGAAGGTCTTGTCGCCCGTGAAACAATGCACGACGCCGCGCAACCCCTCGCCGCGCCACGGCGTTTCGTCCAGCACCTGCAACGTGGCCTCCTCGGCCTCGCGCGTGTGGATGATCACCGGCAACCGCCATTCATCGGCCAACAGCAACTGGGCGCGGAAAAGTGCGCGTTGCGCCTCAGCCGTCCCGGGGTGATAGTGGAAATCCAATCCGGTCTCGCCCACCGCAGCCAGTGTATTCACCGCCGCCAGACTGCGCAACGTCTCGATATACACCTCCGGCGATGCGTCCGTCGTCTGATCGCGGTCGAAGCCGAGCGCCAGCCGCACGCGCTCCGGAAAAGCATCCGCCACCGCGATCGCCCCCACATTTAACGACGTACTGCCTCCCACCGCCACCAAGCGCCCCACGCCAGCGGCAAGTGCCCGTTCCATGATCGTCAGCGTCTCCAACGGAGAACCGTCAAAGTGTGCGTGCGTGTCGTATAGTTTTATTTTGGGGATCGACGTCACCACTGATTTTTTCCGGTACGGGCTTCAACCCACTTCTTTTCAGCCGCCAGCCAAACACGGGCGCGCACGCCGTCCGGCACCTCGACCGTCAGCTTCATCTGACCGGCATCGAGCTTCCAATCCACCCGTAGCGGCCCGTGCGGTGTGTCGTAGCTACCGCGCGCCCACGTCAGCCCCGCCACAGGCTTTGACCGGATCATGACCTTGTTACAGCCTACGGCATCATCAGGCACCTCGATGCCCAGCACATGCTTCATCATCCACTCATCCACCGATCCGAACATCGGATGATTTTGGCTGTAAGTGTTATCGGACGGCTTCCACGTTTCCCACAGGGTTGTCGCTCCGTTGTCCAGCATGTACCCCCAGCCCGGGAATTCACTCCGTACCGCGAGTTTACCCGCCCACTCCTCCAGCCCTTCCGTGCTCAAAATATCCAGCAGGTATTTGGTACCGAAAATACCGGTCGTCAACGCGCCGCCATGCGCCTCGATATCCTTGCGCAAAATCTCAAGCGCCGCCGGGCGATCCGCTTCCGGAATCAACCGATGATACAGCCCGAACGTCTGTTCGCCTTGACGCCCCTGCCCCACCTTGCCGCCCGCCACGAATTTCTTTTGAAACGCCGAACGGATATCGTCTGCCAACGCATCAAACTTTTTCGCTTCTTCCGGTTTGCCGAGAATCGCTGCAAAGTCCGCGACCAGCCGCGCCCATTGGTAAAAATGCGCTGTGGCCGTCAGCGGCTCGGGCGCTTTTTCCAGCGCCTCATGATCGCCGATGCAACGCGGCACAATCAGATCCGGGCACTTGCCTTTCACCAATTCAAGGTAACGCGCACAGGCCTCATAGTGACGCGCGATGACCTCACGGTCACCGTAATACCGGTAAAGGTCGCGCATCATCACCGGCACGCCGACCGTCCAGCCGATCGGTCCCGACCGTCCGCCGAACCCGCGATCCGCAATGCCGACATACGGCGCGGTCTCAGTGAACCAACCGTCTTGCGCCGCTTCATCCGCAAAGTCCTGAATCGTCTTCGCATAGAAAGTCCGCATGTCGAATTGAAAAATGAACGCCTCTGTCGTGGCGGCAATATCCGCGCCGTAACCGAAACGCTCACGCGCCGGGCAATCCGACTGCACCCCCATCAGATTGCCTAAAAACGTATCGCGGCACACTCGGTGCAACCTGTTCAGCATGGGATCCGAACACTCGAAGCGCGAAGCGTCTTTGACAGCCGAGGCCAACGCATATGCCGTCACATCCTCCGGTCGCGGGCGTGATGTCAAGCCCTCGATCTGGACATACCGAAAGCCGTGCCAAGTGAACCGCGGCCGATAGCGCTCAGGTTCGCCGCCACGCCTGATGTACTCATCCCGCTGCTCTGCCACGGCCGGGGCTCCCGCGCCGCCCATCCCTGCGCGTTTGATCTGACCGCACACGCCCGTCATCCCATTGACCGTGCCGTCTTTATTCAGCAACTCGCCGTAACGGAAAACAATCCGTTCGCCCCGCGCACCGACACCCAGATCAATCTGCGCTACCCCGGCGAAATTCCGTCCCATATCCACCACGTACACACCGGGCGTCGGTTCGGTCACCTGCTTCGCCCGCCAAGTTTCATATACGCAGACCGGCGGTGCC
>JAKJHA010000058.1 GCA_022704125.1 Verrucomicrobiota bacterium
GAGCCACTGCGTGGGCGCAACAGTCGATTTCGAACCCGATAGCGATACCGATACCGATTTGGAGAACGTGGACGTGCACCGCTGCGCTGTGAACGTGAACGTTGGCCATACCCCGTGCACACTCGTTTACGTACCCGTACACGATAACTCTTCCCCCCTGTCACTAACCGATTACCGATTGCACCAACTATTCGTTATTCACCATTCACTCTTTTTGTTACACTCTGCTGCATGAACGGTGTGGGAATTTACTGGCGAATCTGGCTGTGTGCGTGGGGGGCTGTCTTGATTGGATGTGCCGATGCACATGCGGCTGCCGCTTATGAACCCGCGCCGTTTTCGCATTATCAGCCTATCCTTGATCGCATGCCGTTCGGCACGCCTCCGGCAGTCTCCGGTCCCGTGAACCCGGATCTGCTCGAACAGCAACGGAGCGAGGAGTTGCTTCAGGCGACGCAAGAGCAGATTGCCAAGCAGATCGCTTTCACCGCGCTGAATGTCACGCCCCGAGGACGGACGGCGGTAGGGTTCATTGATCGCTCGGTTAATCCACCCGAAAACTACTATCTGGAGGTCGGCGCCTCGGCGCAGGGCTGGACCGTTCTGGACGCGGATTACGCCGCGAACTGGGCGCAGTTTGAAAAGGACGGCGTGACCATCACCATGCACCTCCACAAAGGGCTGATCGATGGACCGCCTTCGGAAGGCACGAACAACGCTTCGGCACCGCCGCAAGCTCCACCAGCCGCACCGCTGGTCGTTTCTGAACCCCCGGCCGTGCCGCCGCCGATGGCAGCCAAGCGTCCCTCGGTGCCCGGCCTTGTACGCCTGCCGAAATCCGCGCGGACAGCCCCGCAGACCGTGCCGACGCAGACCGCAACCGCTACGGCCGACGCCGCCGCTGATTCAACGTCGGCTCCCGCCAAATCCTATCTCGAACGTCTGCGTGAACGCAAAGCGCAGGAGGCCGCCGATCAAAAGGCCGCCGAAAAAGCTGCGCGTGAAAACCTTCAGGAATTGGCGCGTAAAGTGGCGCAGGATGAACTCGCCAAGCGTGAAAAAGAACAGGCTGAAGCTTTAGAGCAGTTACGCGTGCAGCAGGAGTTGCTTCAGGCGCAGCAGGAACTTGAAGCCCAAGCGCAACAGGCGGAACAACCGCCCGGCGATGCGCATGCGCAGGAAGCCGCGCCGGACCCCGACGCCGAACCGGTGCCTGAAGAGAAGTGATGGGTAATTTGGGATTTAGGATTTGGGATTTGGGATTTAGGATTTAGGATTTAGGATTTGGCATGGCTCGGGTTTGTTTAACCACAGAACACAGAGAGCACAGAGGTTTTTTGGGGATTTGGGATTTTCACTTGAGCGTTGAGAGTTGAGCGTTGAGAGTTGAGCGTTCTTTGGGCGGCGTGGCACGGGCATCTTGCCCGTGGGCATGCGGATGTGGCACGGGCATCTTGCCCGTGGGCATGCGGGTGTGGCACGGGCATCTTGCGACTTGCGCCCCCAAAATCACAAATCACAAATCACAAATTTCAACGCTCAATTTTCGACGGACGGCACAGACTGCGCTGGCCGCTCTCCTGTCGATGCTTGCCAGTTACGCGGCGGCGAGCACCGAGCCGGTCACCGTCACCTTTCTGCAGGGCTACGACCCCGATCTACCGGAAAGCCCTATTACGCGCCAGATTCTTTCTCTCGCACGCGAGGAGCCGCGCCTCAATCCGCAGAAGTGGGGCGGATTGAGTCTGCCCGGTGCCGGTGGCCGTGCCCCGTTTATGCTTTCGCTCGCTGGCGGCACCGCGCCAGACATCTATTTCTGCTGGTTCCATATCATCCGTCACGACATCGAGCAGGGCTTTTGCTACCCGCTCAACGAATGGCTTGGTGAAGATACCGATGGCGACGGCCAGATCAGCGACGCCGAGGCGCGCTGGCCCGGCTGGCGGCACGTGCCGCCGCTCTGGCGTCAGGTCGCCACGCGCGACGGCAAGGTCTACGGCCTGCCGATGGCCGGTATCTGGTATTACGGCATCGTCTACCGCAAAGACCTGGTGCGGCAAGCTGGGGTCGATCCCGAATACATCCCCGCAACCTGGGACGAGTTTTTCCGCTGGTGCCAGCGTCTCACCTTTCCGGGCAAGCAAGTGGCTGGTGCCAAGGTGCAGCGCGGTCAACGCGCCTTCGGTCTTGAGAACCGGCCGTGGAGCTGGTTGCCGTGGATGCAGGCTGCGGGCGGCTCGCCGATCGTCTCCGTGCGCATCTCGCCTACCACGGGACGCAGCCACCATTTCGCCATGGAGGAGACGCGCTTCATCGTGTCCGAAACCGGCGAAGACCTGTCGGAAGTAGCAGCCGTCTGGCAGGCGAATTTCGACTCGCCTGAAGCCATCGAGGCGGCAGCCTTCACCCACCGTTTGGCTTGGGCTCCTTGGTTGCGCGACCCGCAGAGCGGCGAACCGGTCGATCTCACGCCCGACGATCTGGCCGCCGGGCGCGTGACATTGGCCGACGGACGCGAGGTCGCCTTCACCGAGAGCGACGTGATCAAGGGCGTGGCGCGCGCGTTGCCGCGTCTGACGCAAGACCTGCCACAGCTCTTTGCGCAAGGCGAGGTGGTGGCGCTCTTCTCCGGTGCCGAGTTGGTCGAGCAGCTCACGCGCGACCTCAATCTGCCGCCCGACATGGTCGGCATCATGCCCTTCCCCGCCGCGCGGCCGGGAATGAAGCCGGTCTTTCAGGCACACAAGCACTTCTACAGCATGACCGAGGGCGTGGGACGCCGCTCCAAGGCCGAGCGTGATCTGGTGTGGCGCTGCATCGAACAACTCGCCAGCGAGGCGGTCAACGACGAGACGGTCAAACAGAAGGTGCTGGAAGGCCACGCGCGCTGGTGTACGCCTGCCGACCTCGAACGTCTGGGCTTTACCGAGTATCTGGACGAAGTGCCGCCCGGCATCCGGCGCAATTACGAGCGTATCGCCAACGGTGAGATTCTGGCGCGCACCGAACCCTTCGCCGGTTTCTGGCAGGCGGTGTCGGACCTGATCGACCGCCGCCTGCTCGGCGTGCTGCTGGCCGACACCGGCGAGAACTTCGACTACGCCGCCGCGCTGCGGAGCATCAATGACGACGCCAACCGCGGCCTGATGTTCCGCGCACCCGAGGAGGTGCTCGCGCGCCAACGTCCGCTCGCCCGCGTACTCCTCGGCATCGTTGCGATCACCGCGCTCATCTGTTTCGGCCTGGCCTTCAAGCGGAAGTCCGGCGCTGCCGGGACTACCGGGGCACCCGTCTCCCGTCTCCCGTTCCCCGCTTCCCTGTCTCCGTGGCTGATGCTCGCGCCCGCGCTGCTCTCGATTGCGCTCTGGAGTTACTATCCCCTGATCCGCGGCGCGGTCATGGCTTTTCAGGAGTACCGCATCGTGGGCGAGACCACATGGGCTGGGCTCGACAACTTTATTCTTGTAGCCACCGACAAGGGCTTCTGGGCCGCGTGGGGACGCACCTTTCAGTATGTGGGTTTGACGTTGCTGCTGGGCTTTCTCACGCCGGTGCTGTTGGCGTTGATGCTGTCCGAAATCCCGCGCGGCAAAATCTTTTACCGCACGCTCTACTTCCTGCCGCACCTCACCAGCGCACTGGTGATCGCGTTGCTCTGGAAGCTGATGTACGACCCGACCGAGAATGGCATGTTGAATCAGATCCTCGGGTTTTTCGGCGTGGCGCGGCAGACTTGGTTGCAGGATCCCTCACTGGCGATGCTCTGTTGCATCTTGCCGGGTGTGTGGGCCGGTGCGGGCATGGCCAGTCTGATCTACGTGGCGGCGTTGCAGGCGCTGCCGCCCGACTACTATGAGGCGGCGGCCATCGACGGCGCCGGCATCCTGAGCCGCTTCCGCCACATCACCTATCCGCAACTGCTGCCGCTGATGGTGATCAACTTCGTCGGCGCGTTCATCGCCGCATTCCAAGGGATGGGCAGCATCTTCCTGCTGACCTTCGGTGGTCCCGGCGATGCCACCAACGTGCTGAGTCTCGCGATCTGGAAAGAGGCCTACAACAACCTGCGCTTCAGTACCGCCACCACGATGGCGTGGTTCCTCGGTGTCGCACTGATCGGCTTCACCTACCTCCAGATCCGCATCCTGCGCAAGGTCGAGTTCCGGCGCGTCAGCACCAACTGAATAATTCGGCGTATCGGTTAGCGACAGGGGGGAAGAGTTATCGTATACGGGTATGTGAACGAGTACGTGTACGGGGTATGGCCAACGTTCACGTTCTCCAAATCGGTATCGGTATCGCTATCGGGTTCGAAATCGACTATTGCGCCCACGCGGTGGCTCGCAGCGACAAGTGTAATGATGGCGGCGATTCCGATCCCGATGGCGATAGCGATGGCGCCGCAATGGAACCCTGAAACGCACGATCATCGCACTCCCCTGTCACTAACCGATTACCGTTCGAGTCACACTCTCTCTAGCCGATAGTTGCCAGGTGTGGTATCCTAGTGCACATGTTTGCTTATGGAACTCACTGATATAGGAGGAAAAACATGAGTGTGAAGCAGTTGTTCTTGGTGCCTCTGGCCGCATGTGTGGCAAGCCTGATCACAGGCTGTGGAACACTGGAAGGTCACGAAGGTGCGGCGGTTGGCGCTGCGGCTGGCGCGACCGGCGGCGCGTTGATCGGTGCGGCTGCGGCCGGTAGCGGTAATCGCGCCACTGGCGCAGTGATTGGCGGTGCGGTCGGTGGCGTTGCGGGCGGCGTCGCGGGCGATCAACTGTACGACAAGAAAAAAGATAAATAGCGGAATCCGCGCATGGATTGCCCAAGTCCGTTGCGCGCGCACGATGAGAGTTTTTGCGTGCGTGCGTATGAGTCCGGCGTGAACAATCAGGTCACGTTACCGGCTCTTTGTAACTATTTGCAGGAAGCGGCTGGCAACCATGCGCGTGCGTTGGGGCTCGGTATCCACGAATTGCAGGACGCTGGTTTTACGTGGATGCTCGCGCGGCTGCACCTTGTGATCCGCCGCTATGCCGCATGGCGCGAAACGGTACATCTGCGTACGTGGCCGTCCGGCGTGCGCGGTCGGTTGACGGCATTGCGCGATTTCTGCATGACGGACAGCGCGGGCGAAACAGTGTTGTTGGGCGTCAGTGAATGGCTCTATGTGGATCTGGCCGCCCAGCGGATCGCGCGTCTGCCGCAGGCCTTCGCGGCGCTTACGCCGGAGGGTACGCCGCGGGCGCCCATTCCCGAATCTCCCGCGAAACTGCCGGATATCACGGAGCCTGAGTGGTCGGCTGTCGTGACGGTGCGCCACAGTGACCATGATTTCAACGACCACGTCAACAACGCCCATTATGTGGAATGGGCGCTGGAGTGCCTGCCGGATGTATGGCGCGAACAGCGTCGCGTGCGCGAGATGGATATCGCATTCCGTGTGGCCGCGCACCGAGGCGACACGGTGATTACCGAAGCCGCGCACGACGCGGTGGACGGCGACGCGCTGCTCCATCGCATCCGGCGCGACTCAGACGGCGCACTGCTGGCGCAGGCCCGCACCGTCTGGGACTAACCCCCTTTTTTTGAGGCGGCTGGTTCTTGCGGCTGGTCGCACGGATTGAGCACAAGGAGAAATGACATGAAGCGAATGATGATCCCGTTCCTGATGGCGGCGCTTTCGGCTTGCGCCCTGTTTGCACAACAGCTTTCAACCACCCCGACGCCGCGTGACGCCGGTTGGATCAAGCGTGTCGAACGCGACGCCGCCCAAGCGCGTAAAGGCGGCTGGGATGTCGTCTTTATCGGCGACTCGATTACCGATTTCTGGCAGAGCCACGGCAAGGCCGAGTGGGCCAAGGCATTCGCGCCGTTCAAGGCGCTGAACCTCGGCATCAGTGCCGACCGCACGGAGCATGTGTTGTGGCGTCTCGACAACGGCCAACTTGAGAACAACCAACCCAAGCTCTTCGTGGTCATGATCGGCACCAATAACACCGGCCACCGTCCGGCGGACAAGGAGAGCACCGCCGACACCGTCGCCGGCATCAAGGCGATCCTTGATCGGCTGGCGCAGAAGGCGCCGAATTCCAAGGTGCTGTTGCACGCCATCTTCCCGCGTGGTGCCACGCCGCAAGACGCTTACCGTCAGCGAAACGAAGCGATCAACGCCGAGATCCAGAAGTTCGCTGATAACAAACGCGTCTTCTGGATGAACATCAACGACAAGTTTCTTCAGTCCGATGGCACGCTCTCCAAAGAGGTCATGCCCGACCTGTTGCACCCGAACGCCAAAGGCTATGCGATCTGGGCCGAGGCGATCCTGCCGTTCATCCAGAAGAGCGTCAAGACTTCGGTCACGCCCGACCACCGCATGGATCAGGCGTGGTGGAAGCAGCGTTTTGAACAGAAGGTGGCACTCGCCAAACAGGGCGGCTGGGATGTCGTTTTCTTAGGCGACTCCATCACTCACGGCTGGGAGGGGGCCGGCCGAAAGGTTTGGGACGAACATTTCGGCGCGTACAAGGCGTTGAATTTGGGCTACGGCGGCGACCGTACTGAGCATGTGTTGTGGCGGCTTGAGAATGGCGAGTTGGACGGTTACCAACCCAAACTGCTGATCCTGATGATCGGCACCAACAACACCGGCCACCGCCCGGCTGTTCAGGAAACACCGCAGGATACCGCTGATGGCATCAAGGCGATTCTTGAGTTGATTGCCCGTAAATCACCGTCCACCAAGGTGTTGCTGCTTGGCATCTTCCCGCGTGGTGCCGGACCGTCCGACGCAGCGCGCATACGCAACAGTCAGGTCAACGACCTCATCAAGGCGTATGCCGACGGTACGCGCGTTACCTACATGGATCTCGGTCCGCAGATGCTGGAGTCGGACGGTACGCTTTCTCGGGAGATGATGCCGGACTTGCTTCACCCCAAAGAGAAAGGCTATGGTATCTGGGCGCGGGCCGTGTTGCCCGTGATCAAAGAGACGCTGGGGAAATGACGCGCGACACGCAGTACAAACGGGCAGATGGATAAGTATTTATGACACTTCGATCCTTACTCGATGATGCGGCAGCACGCGACCCGCGCGCGGTCGCGCTCCGTTATCGTCGTGATAATGCTTGGCAACGCCGTTCGTACGCCGAATTGGTTGAAGGCGTCGGTCAAATGGCCGAAGCCTTCAGCCGTTTCGATCTCAAACCGGGCAGTGAGCCGGTTGCGATCATTCTGGACAACGGGCCGGAGTGGATTGAAATCTATCTCGCAAATGCCGCCACCGGCGTGGCGGTCGTGCCGCTCGATCCCAAACTGCGCGCCAGCGAAGTCACCTATATCCTGAACGATTCTGAAGCCGTCGCGGTCTTTACCGATACGCGCCACTTGGCTCTCTTGGAGAACATTCTGCCCGATCTTCCCGCTGTCCGTGCAATCGTCGTTACCGATGGCGGCAGCGAGCCGCTGGCCCCCATCGCCGGCCGTCCCTGTTACGACTACGAGACCTTGCGTGAGAGCGTACGCGGGCAACCCCCGGCCTGGTATGCCTCCCACATCCCCGCGCCACAGGATGTCGCCTCGATCATCTATACCTCGGGCACGACCGGCAAGCCCAAGGGCGCGATGCTCACCCACCTCAACTTCTGCAGCGATGCGCTCGGCAGTCTCGAGGCCATCAGCGACATCGTCACGTCCAAGGATGATTTCTTGGTTGTGTTGCCGCTCTTCCACGCCTTCTCATTCACGGCCAATTTCGTGGTGCCGCTGGTAAAAGGCTGCGGCATGTACTTCGTCGAAAGCCTGCGCACCATCGGCGACGACATCAAGACGCTGCGCCCCTCGGTTTTCATCGCCGTGCCGCTGCTGGCGGAAAAGTTGTTCGACAAGATTGATGACAAGATCAAGCGCAGCGTCGTCGCCCGATGTCTGGTAAAGGTCGGCCTCGGTCGGCTAGTCGGCAAGAAGGTGCTCAGAAGCCTCGGAGGGCGGCTGCGTTTTCTGATTGTCGGCGGCGCACCGTGCCCGCTCCACGTGCTGGAGGGATTCAGCAGGCTGGGCGTACCGATTGTCGAAGGCTATGGCCTGACCGAGTGTTCGCCGGTCGTCTCCATCACCAACACCCGTCAGGCCCGCATCGGCACTATCGGCAAAAAGTTGCCGAACATCGAAATCCGGCTGGCGGATGCCGACGAGATGGGCGTCGGCGAGCTGCAGGTCCGCGGTCCGATCGTCATGAAAGGGTACCTCAAAAACATCGCCGCCACCCGCGAGGCCTTTGACGGCGAATGGTTGCGTACCGGAGACCTTGCCTCGATAGATGCAGATGGTTTTCTCACCATCCGTGGCCGCAAAAAAGCGCTTATCGTCAATCGCGAGGGGAAAAACATCTACCCCGAAGAGGTCGAAAACGTTATCGCGCGCGACCCGTTGATTGCGGATGTCATTGTGCTTGGTTATACCGTTGGCCAAGTGCCCGGTGAACGTGTGGGTACCATCATCTCGCCCGATTGGGAGGCTCTCGCCGCTGCCCACAACGGCACGGAGCCGCCGCTGCAGGAGGTCGAGGTCCTTGTCCGTGAGCGCGTCCGCAAGCAGTGCGCGAGCCTTGCGGATTACAAGCACCCGCGCAAGGTCATCGTGCAGCGCGAGCCGCTAGAGCGGACCTCCATTCAGAAGGTGCGTCGCTGCGCCTATCAGGACAAGCTCAACGAGTGAGCACGGCGATCATTCGCTCTTGAACCATTCGCGCAGCAAACGGCCGATGATCTGACAGCCGCGCTCGTTGGCATGGACGGCGTCGCCCATGAACCAGCCATAGCATTTGCCGCTCTCCTGAATGTAGCTCCACCAAGGGCCGGTCATATCGAAAAACGCGCAGTGCTCTTCGGCGGCCACCTTCATCAGGTTGTGCCGGAAATTGTTGGTCGATGTATCGATCTCACGCGTGAAGCTCTTGATGTGTTCGTCGCGCATAGCGCCGAAGACCGGCGTCAACAGCAGGAACTCGGTGTCGGGGCGTGCAGCGCGGACCTGCCGCACCACGTCGCGTATGGCCTCGGCGTCGCCGCGATTGGAGATGCCGCCGATCAACACGAGGTCGGGCTCGTGACGTAGCACATACTCCTGCACGCGGTTCTCTTCGCGGTAGTAGGTGCAGCCGGTGGAACTGCGCAGTGACGCGATCTTGATGATCTTCGCGCTGGGATAGTCGCGCATCAGCAGCAGTTCGAAAGAGGAGGCGGAGGTGTTGCCCATGATGCTGTCGCCAAGCAACACCATGCGCAATGTGCCGCCGCCGCGCAGGGTGGCGAGAGTTTTGGGCAGATGCTCGAAACGCTTCGGCGGCGGTGTGTAGGTGATCGGGTCCATCGCAGCGTAGATGGCGTCGATGCGCTGCAGCGTGTTCAAACCGGCGAAGGCATCCTTGACCGTGCCGTTGAGCAGGAAGCCGCCGATGCGCGCAATGCCGGGCGAAGCGGTCTTGAGTGTCAGCGTGTGCTCGGCATTACGGTCGAGACCGCTGGTCAGCGCGATTGGGCGCATGGCGGGTGCCGTCGCGTCCCGAGGCGACGCGAGTGTCTGAAACGGAGCGCCGTCCACGGCATAGGCCAGCGCCGCTCCGTCTGGCGCGGCCACGTCGATCAGGCCGATCTCCGAGCCTTTGAAGGCGAGCGTCAAGGTGTCGCCGACGCGCTCCGAAACCAGCACATGGCGGAACGGCGGTACTGGACTGGTCTGCCCCGGTCGCCAAGAACCTTCGCGTTGTACCGCCGGATGCTCATAGGCCACGATGCGTCCGTTGTCATCGCTTTCCGCAAAGAGCGGCGCGGGCAACTTGACGGGCGTCGGTTTTTCGGGAACCGTCTTGGCCGCGATCAATGCGTCAACGAACGCCGTGACAGCCTCGGCATAGAGCCGCGCGCCGGCGTCGGTAGGGCGGATGCCATCGGTGGAGAAAGCCTCGAAACTGATTTGACCGGCCTTGATCTTGTCGGCGGCATAGCGTGCGAGATTCAGGCTGGGTACATCGTAGTGGTCGGCGAGTTGCTCACAGATGCGGATATACTCCGGAACACGGTCGGCACGATAATCGGCGAGCAGTTCGGGGGTCAGGGTGTAGACGAGGATCCGGCTGTGGGTGGCGCGGTAGAGCGTGATCTGGCGCAGCAGACCTTCAAGCGCGAGCGCGGCCTGCGCGGGCTTCGTCTCTCGGTCACCCGCTGCGAAATCGAGAATCGCCAGATGGCCGCTGCAGATCACCTCACCGAAGACCGCTTGCCCGCGGCTACAGCGGTAGAGGCCGAACCAGCTTCCACCGGGCTGCATGTGGCGCGTCTCGATTGGGTTGGCGTTAGGGTAGTGGCGTTTGAAGGCTTGCGTCATCTGTGTCGAGTAACGCAGGCTCTGATCCTTAAGACCCGCGCCCGACAAAACCTCATTGCCGATGAAAAAGAGATACTGGTTGCCGACCTTGTCATTCTTGAAAAAGTACTGGCTGTTAGGAATGCCGCCGCGTATCTTGAAATAATCCGCCGCCTCCACCCCGCCGCACATACCCAGCAGACATCCCGCTACACACATGCGTATCAACTTCATCATTCTGTCGTTCATACTCCTTCCTCCAAACCTTTTCGCACAATTCGCGGTTAAAACCAAATCTCGGCTCCCCGTTATTAGTTATTCACTATTCGTTATTAACTCAACCGTGACCGGCCCGTCGTTGAGCAGGCGCACTTTCATCTCTGCGCCGAAAACACCGGTGCCGATGCGTGACGCGCCGAGTGCGTCGCGCAGGTGGCGCACGAGTGCTTCGTAGAGCGGCTCGGCATGCTCC
>JAKJHA010000311.1 GCA_022704125.1 Verrucomicrobiota bacterium
CCGCTCGAACCCGATCCGCTGCTTACCGAGCGGATAGGCCACGGGCGGCGAGAAGCCCAGGACACGCACGGCATGCGCTTTGACCTCGACCGCCTGCCCCGCGCCTTCCGACGCCTCCAGCGTCCCCTCCACCACCACCGACGCACCGGGATGCAGCCGGAGCACATCACTGGCATAATTGTCCAGCGTCGCCGGCGCGATCACCTGCAGGTTGGTCAGACAGGAGCCGTCGTTGATTTCAAGGAAGGAGAAGCCCCCCTTCGAATCGCGGCGGGTACGCACCCAGCCCGCGACCGTTACACAAGTGCCGGGCTTGGTGTCACCCAGCGCCGCTTTGATTCGTAGTCGCCTCATAATAGATGGCCTGAATCATACAGGTTTGCCGCCGGAGAGTGAATAGCGAATCGTACCGCTAACGCGCGGCGACCCGATTGGCGGCGCGCCAGGTGCGCATGGAGTGGCCCGTTGCGCGTTTGAAGAACTTGCGCAACGAGTTCGGATTCGTGAAGCCGCAGAAATCGGAGATCGCCTTCAGTTGAATGTTCGGGTCTTTGAGTAACTGCTTGGCACGATCAAGCTGGACGGCGTGGATTTCATCGAGAATGGAGTGCCCGGTGGCCTTCCGGAAACGGATGTCCGCCTGCCGCCGGGAACAGGGGAAAAGCCGTGCGACGCGCGCCGACGTGAGACCGTTGCAGGCTTCGCGGCGGATGAAGTCCAGCGCCTCAAGGACGCTCTTGTCCGTTTGAACGAGAAGACGTGTCGAGGCGCGGCGGACGATTCTGAACGGCCCGAACGAGTGATGACGCTTGCCCTGATAGCCCTCTTTCGCGCGAAAACGCGCGAGCAACATGAGCGCGGCGAGATTCCCGCCGCGGCGGAAGTCGGGTTCAATGGAGGAGAGCGTTGGGACAGTGTGCTCGCAAATGGGTTCGTAGTTGTCCACACCGAGAACGGCGAGTGCCTCGGGGATGGCGATCTCCTCGAATCTGGCCGCTGTAATCGCTTCGGCCGCTGTCTGATCGTTCGCAGCAAAAAGTGCGCAGGGCTTCGGAAGTCCTCGAAGAAACAGACGGAGTTCATGCTGTCGTTTGGTTGCGTCCCCCACTGCATGCGGGGCAAACACCCTGCAGCGTTTCCCATTCAACTTGAGAGCGGCAATGAAAGCCTTCTGACGTACCGTACACCAGTGGTGCGGTTCGGCATGCGGAAGATAGGCGAAGGTGTCGAACCGCGTCATCAATAGTTCGCGTGCCGCGAGCCGTGCTGTTTCTGCCGAATCATGCGTCACGGAAAAGCTGCCGCTCGGAAGCGTCTGCTGATCGTGTGAGAAGAACACGGTCGGCAGCATATCGAACTGACGTGCGTCGACGGTTGCGGACTCCTTGCCGCATTCAACGATTGCGCCGAGCGGATGCCAGAACTCCACGAGTTCGCGGAGCCGTGTCTGCGTCGGGAATTCGTCGATGGTCTGCACATGCCAGCCGATGCGCTTGGCGATTTCAAGCACGCCGGCGAGTTTACCCGGTGCGCTCGTCTTTGCGGGCGATTGAAAATAGAGGATGACCTTTACCATGGCTCGTAGTTTAGCACGTACGTGGCAGGTTCTCAAACGGGATTCTTTTTTTTGCTGGAACGGGATTATGAATAGCGGGAGGTCTGCTATACTACGAATTATGTGCTTACTGTGAAGTGAATGCTTCGAGGATTGAAGGTGACGTTGTAGTGACAAGAGGGCGGAGAAGCGTGCGTTGCCGTTGATGTGAGCCCCCTTAAAACGGAAGGATACTGATGAGGAGTGTATTTGTTTTGACGCTGGTGCTGGCCACGAAAATGGCCAGCGCGGAGGGATTCGCGCTTGTGACGGCGGAGCGTGTCGTACCGATCACGGTGGCGGCGGGCGAGCCTGAGTTTGTGCGGCTCGCAGCGGAGGATCTGGCGTCGGACGTGCAGAAGATCACAGACAAACGGCCTAAGCTCGTGACGGACGGACAGACGCCGACCGACGCGTGTGTGGTGATCCGTACGAAGGCGGGCGGCCCCTGGGAGAGTTACCGCGTCTCGACCGAAGGCGGGCGGCTCGTCATCGAGGGCGGCGACGCGCGCGGCACGATGTTCGGCGTGTACGCCTTCATCGAACGGTATCTGAAGGTTGATCCTTTGTACTACTGGTCCGGCCGCGAACCGGAAAAGTGCGCGGAGTTACGCTGGGATTCGGTCGCGCTGAGCTCGGGCGCACCGTCGTTCAAGTTCCGCGGCTGGTTCATCAACGAC
>JAKJHA010000312.1 GCA_022704125.1 Verrucomicrobiota bacterium
ATCGCTATCGGTATCGGGATCGGTATCGCCGCCATCATTACACTTGTCGCTGCGAGCCACTGCGTGGGCGCAACAGTCGATTTCGAACCCGATAGCGATACCGATACCGATTTGGAGAACATGAACGTTGGCCATACCCCGTTCACGTACTCGTACACGATAACTCTTCCCCCTGTCACTAACCGATTGTTGACACCGCAAAAATTGCTATTGCTGACAACCGCCGTTATTTGCTATAAGTGACGTTCGTTTTGGCCCCGATGCTAATGTGGGGACGTGTAACGGAGTGCGGTTATGCAGATTCTGATCGGTTTTTTGTATGTGCTCGAAATAGTTGTGTGCTTTTTGCTGGGCGGGGTGATCCTGTTGCAAAAGCCAAAAGAGGGTGGACTGGGCGTCAGCTTCGGCGGCGGTATGGGAGAGGCCCTTTTCGGTGCCCAGATGGGCAACGTCTTGACCAAAACTACGGTCATTCTGGGGATCATCTTCCTGCTGAACACGCTGGTGCTTTCGCGCCTGACCTCCCACGTCGGCACCTCGGTCATGGAGGGCGTCAAAACGCCCGCGCCTGCCGCTGCTGAACAGCAAGCACTGCCGTTCTCGGCACCGAGCGCGCCTGCGACCCCTGCCGCGCCCGCAGCGCCGGCTCCCGCGCCTGCGCCGTAGCATGCGCATCTCCATTCTGCTGTCGGCCGTATTGTTGGGCCTTGCGCCGGTCGTCGCGTCCGCCGAGGTTTCGCCTGAGCGTGACGTGCGGATTTTTTTCGGTGACGAGAAAACGGCCTATCGCGACCCGACGGCAATCTGGCACGATGGTACACTGTACCTCTATTTCACTGTCGTCACCGCCGAGGCGGACGGACGCATTTTCAGTTTCGTCGCCCATTCGTCCTCGCGCGATCTTCGCGTCTGGACACCGCCCGCACGGCTGACGAGGCTCGACCAGACGCTTAATTTCTCAAGTCCCGGCAACGTGATTCGCGCTGGAGATGAATGGGTGATGTGCGTGTCGAGTTATCCGCGCCCCGGTTATCGGCTGGGCGATCCCGTACGTTACGGCGACAAGACGGCACGCATCTGGTTGATGCGTTCAAAGGATCTCGTGACGTGGGGCGAGCCGGAGATCCTTCGCGTCAAAGGTGATGTTGCGGTCTCCGAGATGGGCCGTATGATCGATCCGTATCTCATTGAAGATGCCGCAGAACCGGGCAAGTGGTGGTGCTTCTACAAGCAGAACGGTGTGTCTCGCAGTTGGTCACGTGACCTTCGGCACTGGACGCCGGCAGGTTCGGCACCTGCTGGAGAGAACGTGTGTATCCTGTGCGAACAGGACGGCTACGTGATGTTTCACTCACCGCGCGACGGAATCGGCGTGAAGCGGTCGCCCGACCTGCTGAACTGGCGCGACGAGCCGCCGCTTGAACTGCCGCGCGACGGCTGGGAGTGGGCGAAAGGACGGCTCACGGCGGGATTCGTGTTAGACGCATGGACGGTTCCGCAGATCGGTTGTTACATGCTCTTCTTTCACGGATCGGGTCCGAAGAGCGAACCCGAGGGGGATTTTGACCGGAATGCGTCCGTAGCCATGCTTTTCTCAGACGATCTGCGTGTCTGGCGGCCTCACTTGAGCGTTGAGCGTTGAACGTTACTTCTTACCTATCGCCTATTACTTCATCCGCGAAAGCGAATTGACGCCGAGCGGCCGTGCGCGTCGAGTCCCTCGACGGCGGCAAGGGTCTCGATTGATGCGAGGGTCTCGGCCAGATCGGCCTCGGTGAACTCCACGAAGCTGTGACGACGCCGGAAGTCATCGGCCGTCAGTCCGCTGAACATACGCGCCGCGCCGCCGGTCGGCAGCACATGGCTAGGACCGGCAACAAAATCACCGGCGGACTCGGGCGTCCAAGGCCCGATAAAGACCGCTCCCGCCGCACGCACGTCGTTGAGCCACATCCGCGCGTCGCGCGTCATGATCTCGAAATGTTCCGGGGCGAAACGGTTCACCAGTTCCATGCCCTGCTTGAGATTCGGCACGATCGCCAGCAGAATGCCCTGCCGCTGCAACACGCGCTCGACCCTATCGGCGCGCGACAACTTCGGCGTCTGCCAAACGATCTCATCGCTCACCGCCTCTGCAAGCGCCTGCGAGTCGGTGACCAGCAGCGCCTTCTCATGTCCGCTGCCGTGTTCGGCCTGCGAGAGCAGATCAGCCGCCACCCACGCCGGATTTGCCGAGTCGTCCGCAAGCACCGCGATTTCGCTCG
>JAKJHA010000313.1 GCA_022704125.1 Verrucomicrobiota bacterium
GGTGTCCGCGTCCCAGCCCGCCGCCAGCGCCACCTCGTCGGCGGTCACACGGTAAACCCCTTCGTCGCGTACGCCTATCCGTACACGATCCGCCACCCCGGCCGACGCCCATGGCGTCACGCGCGGTGCCACACCGACCCAGTGTTGCGCGCCCAAGGCCAACATCGGCCAATACGCGGCCAGCACCCGGAGCACACGTCCTTTAGATATTTTTCCTGCCATGCGCTGTATTTAACCACAACATTATCAACGAAGGAAACAGAAATCCGTTTCTCGGCGCACTCACGTACGAACCCGTTGTTTGGGCGGACCTTAAGGGTTGACCATCCCCTTCCCCGTCCATACAATGGGCTCCAACTGCATGTGCCGCAGTTGCCGGGTGCACGAAGACGGTTACAACAAGCCACGCAATCCGCCAACTTCGCCGTAACCGTTCACTCTGCCGCCAGAACGGAGTACCATTCCCCGCTATTCACTCTCCCTCTCAGCGGTACGTGAAGAGTTCGTCCAACGTGAAGGTCCTGCCTGTTGCGGCCTGCAGGGCCTTCAGTACGATGGACTGTGTGTTAGGGGTCAGACGGCGTCCTTTGCAAGCGCGAGCGACCATCTTGTGCGTCATCGGTACTGGCGAAGCCACCACAAGGTCATGTGGTTTGATTCCGGCTTCCGCCATCACGCGCGCGATCGGCTGCTCGCCGAGGTTCCGCTCGATCGGTTCTTTTTGCTTCATGCTGTTTCCCATCCCCTCACTGAGTCACGCGCCGGAGCCATGCAGCCGCAAGATCCGGCCAGACATCGGTGCTCTTCTGTCTCTTGCGCAGACCATACCCGTGGCCGCCGTCCGGGAAAAGATGCATCTCGGCGGGCACGCCCGCGGCCTTGAGCGCGATGAAATAGGCTAGGCTGCTGTCGACATACGGCTTGTCATCTTCAGCCTGCAGCAGAAAGGTCGGCGGCGTCTGCGCCGTCACCGGCAGTTCCGGTGCCAGTGTGAACCCGTCGCGATAGAGATAGGCCGGGTAGATGATGAGCGCGAAATCAGGACGGCACGACACCGCGTCAACTTCATCGACCGGCGTGTAGAAGCGCTTCGCAAAATCCGTGCTGACACGTACCGAGAGATGCGCGCCGGCCGAGAACCCCATGATGCCGATCCGCTTGGGATCAACGCGGTACGCCGAGGCCTTCGCGCGGATCAGGCCGAGGGCGCGCTGAGCGTCGCAGAATGCGGCGTCGCGGTTCTTGGGCACACGGTATTTGAGTATGAAAGCGGAGATGCCCTGCGCATTCAGCCATGCGGCCACCTCGGTGCCCTCGTGGTTCCAAGCGAGAATGCCATATCCGCCGCCGGGACAGATCATCACCGCAGGCGTCGGGCGACCGACATCCGGCGCGAGCGCCACGGTCAACGTCGGTTCGTTGACATCCGTCAGCCGAACGATATCATCTTTTGACGGCGTCACGCGTTCCGCCGCATCGCTGGTCTTCAAAGGGATCTTCCCGTCTGGCCAGACCGGTATCACCTCAGCCCGCGCACAAGCCGTCCAGATGATTCCCAAACATCCCGCCGCCGCCATCATCACACCTCTCGCTGTAAACATCGTATCCGCTCCTCTCTTTCCTGTTGTCGCGCGGTACCGTTGACCGCATATTGATCACGCGGAGAAGTGTAAACGACCTCGCCCCGCAACTCAATCCCGAACCTCCGGGCTTGCACGCAACCCGCGAACATCGTATAAAGAAGCGTACACCCAATACGGGGCGTGTAAAAAAAGGGGGCTTTGACGGTTTCCGTCCTCACCGCGCATGAAACTTAATCGAGACACCTTTACGAAAGCTGACAAGACCTGCATCCAGAAAGGCAAGTGGTGTAATGCCGACTGCTGGCGCGTCACGGTCGGCGGTGAAGAGTGGTTCATCAAGGACTTCAGTACCCGCCTCCTGCCGTTGCGCTGGACGTTCGGCATCTGGCTGATACGTCGTGAATGTGCGTTCCTGCAGCGTGTCGAGGCGGGGGGCTTCACGCCAACGGCGAGCATACGTCTCGACCGCTTTGCGCTGGCCCAGCGGTTCGTCCCGAACCGTGCGCTCAAAGCCTTTGCGCCAGGCGAACTTCCGCCCACGTTCTTCGCACGGCTAGAGGCACAGGTCAGAACCATGCATCGCCAGCAGATTGTGCATCTTGATCTGCGTAACGCCAATAACATCTTAGTCACACCGGCGGGCGAGCCGGTCCTGATCGATTTT
>JAKJHA010000059.1 GCA_022704125.1 Verrucomicrobiota bacterium
ACCCCTTGGCCACCGCCCACCCCCCCGGGGGGTGGGCGCACCCCTTGAAGGGAAGCACATCAATGTTCAACCAACC
This sequence comes from Verrucomicrobiota bacterium, assembly GCA_022704125.1. Taxonomy (GTDB): domain Bacteria; phylum Verrucomicrobiota; class Kiritimatiellia; order RFP12; family UBA1067; genus DUPH01. Next base: position 77 of record JAKJHA010000059.1, read on the forward strand.
ATCAAGAACCAAGTGTTAACCTGGAGCCGTGACTTGACATATTTTGCTACACGGAGCGGAGGACACCCGTCCAAGTTTCGCGTCTTCGCGCCTTCGCGTAAAATAACCGAGCAGTGCTTTTATTCTCACGATTGCGAGCCACTGCGTGGTCGCAATAAGAGAGGTTGACTCGCGACCCGCGACTTGCGACTTGCGGCACTGCCCAAAAAACGCTCAACACCCAACGTTCAACGCCGAAGTGAAAAAACTCCTAAATCCTAAATCTTAAATCCTAAATCCGTATGGCGCGCACCATGCGCTTGAACCGCACCGTTCTGAGTGATAAGATCAAGTCATCAATAAAGGAACCCCGATATGAGTCGAGTCATCGCGATTGACGGCCCCTCCGGCGCGGGCAAGTCGTCTGTGTCCAGGCGCGTCGGCCAACACCTCGGTTTTTTGCATGTCGATTCCGGCGCACTCTACCGCATCATGACCTGGCAGTGCCTGCAGAACGGCATTGACACGTCCGATCCAGAAGCGGTTGCCGCCTTCGCGCAGACGGTCGAAGTCGAGTGCGAACCGCGCGACGGCGCGATCATCTACCGCGTGCAGGGCCAAGAGCCGGGCGATGCCATCCGCACACCGGAGATCAACCGCCACGCCAGCCCAGTCGCCACGGTCAAGGCTGTGCGCGACCGCATAACCGATTGGCTGCGCGGCATGACGCGCTTCGGTGACCTGATCGTGGAGGGGCGCGACATCACGACCGCCGTATTCCCGGAATCGCCGGCGCGCTTCTATCTCGTGGCCAGCGCCGAGGCGCGCGCCGAACGCCGCCGCAAAGAGGAAGTCGAGAAAGGCATCGCCAACCAGTCGGCGGAGGAGGTTAAGCGTTCGTTGCTGGCACGCGACGCGATCGATTCCACACGCCAGCACGCTCCGCTGCGCAAAGCCGATGGTGCGCTGGAGATCGACAGCACTTACTTGACGCTCGACCAAGTGGTACAGACCGTGCTTGACGCACTGCCAGCCGCATGGAAAGAGGGTAACGCATGACCATCGCCGGTTGGATCACGATGATACTCTGTTGGAGTTTTGTCACCGGCTTCAGCGTGTTCCTGATTGTCCGGACACTGCGCGATCCCCGCCACTCCGACGAGCAACCCCCGCAAAACACGTGATGCCGGACGGTCCGTCCGCGCCATGATCAGGAATGAACTGATATGGCATGAACGCCACAAATACTGCCGCAGAGGCAACGTTGCTAACTTTTTTCTAACACTTTGGTGGACGGTTGTGATACGCTCTATGATTGCAACCTAGAGTTAAGGAGCGCGTGTGTTCAAAAAGGGCAGACAAACCAGTCGGGATCTGGTGACGCGGTATGAGGCGAAATACATCATTCCGCGCTCACTCATCCCTGAAATCCGGGCGTTTATCCGCCCGTTCTGCCGACCTGACCCCTACGCCCACGGCAACCCGCCGGAATACACGATCACCACGCTGCAGTTGGATGATTCCCGCTATTCGCTTCACAACGCGAAGGAGTTCGGGGCGCTGAATCGTTTCAAGCTGCGTGCGCGGACCTACGGAACGATCGGTTCGACGCCGATCTTCGCGGAGATCAAAGCGAAGCTGGAAGACACGATCATCAAATCCCGTGCGGTGATACCCTTCGAGGCATGGGACAGAGAACTGGTGTTCGGGGTGTATCTGCCCGATTTCTTCCGCAGCGAGCGGCAGGAGATCGATTTCTTGCAGTTCAGGCGTTTGGCGCGGGAGATCGGAGCCGAACCCAAGGCTCTGGTGCGTTATATCCGTGAATCTTACGTGGGGACGCTCGACAGCTATGCGCGGGTGACGTTCGACCGTAACCTGCAATATCAGATAACCGCCTCTTGGACCGACTTCGGGCGCAGCGGTCTCTGGCGCAGCATGGATTCGGCTGAAGCGCAGGGATTCGGGCTACCCTACTCAGGCGTGGTGATGGAGGTGAAATCGCTCTCCCAAACACCGGTCTGGATGATGGACTTGGTAGAACGGTTCGAACTGAGTAAGCGGGGGAACTGCAAGTATTCGACCGCCATCTGGCGCGAGGGGGTCTTCACAGGATACCCCGGAACGAACTCTGAAACTGAAGAAGCGTTGATGAGCCTGTAAAGGAGCGGTGCAAACCGTGAACGTGAACGACTATCTGGCCCTGTTTTTCGGGACGCAAGAGCCGCTAAGCCCGGCCCTCGTGGCGGGGGCGATCGTGCTGAGCTTCTTGCTGGCCACCCTCTTCGCGGCCGTGTACCAGTTCACTTTCCGCGGTTTCACCTACTCGCGCTCATACATCCACACCATGGTACTGGGCAGTATGGTGACCTGCATGCTGATCATGGCGGTCGGCAACAACCTCGCGCGCGGCATGGGCATCCTGGGCACGTTGGCGATCATCCGTTTCCGCACGCCGGTGCGTGATCCGCGCGACGCCATGTTTCTGTTTGCCTGCCTCGGCGTCGGCATCGCCTGCGGTGCCGGTATGCCGATGGTCGCGGTGATCGGCACTTTCCTGATCTGCGCCGCGGCACTGCTGCTGCACTGGATGCCGTTCGCCTCGCGCCGCGATTACGAAGGCCTGCTGCGCTTCATCATGTCCACCGATGACGCGGAGACCGCGCAAACTGCGCAAGACATTCTCAAACGCTACTGCTCCTCGTTCTATCTGCTCGGCATGCGCGACGCCGAGCAGGGCGACGCTATGGAGTTTTCGTATCAGGTGCGGTTACTGGATCCAGCCTACCAGCAAGATCTCGTCGCCGCCTTCAAAAACGCGAGCGGCTTTTCGGACCCCGTGCTGCTGCTGCAACGTACGACGGTAGAACTGTAAGGACAGTGAATCAGTATGATGACCTCATATACACGACGATCCATGCGGCCGCCCTTCAGGCTGATTCTGAAACGCCTGATGCGGGCCTGCTTCATGCTGCTCGTGGTGGGCTTGATTCCCTTCTTCCTCTGGTTCCAGATGCAGGACCCGAAGGCGTACCGTTTCAATGGCGTGGTCGAAAGCGAAGCCGAGACCGTGGGCCCCGTCGAGACCGCGCGTATTCTGGCGATCGATGTCCTGCCCGGACAGTCCGTGAAGGCCGGCGACGTGCTGGTGCGCCTAGACCCCGCCGACCGCGCGATGGATCTGGCCATGAACGAGGCGCGCCTCAAGAATTACGAGCAGGACCTGCTGCGTTATGAGCAGGACATCGCCCGGCAACGGCAGGACCTGCAGGACTCCGAACGCCGCTGCCGCCAAGCCGTGCGCGATGCGGAAATCGCCATCGAAACCGAGCGGATGAACCGTACCCGCGACGCGGCTGAACTGGCCGGTCTGCAAGCCGAGATCAAACGCCTGCAGCCCTTGGTCGACCGGCGACTGGTCAGCGAAACCGAGTTGTCGCGCCTGCGCCCCGCCGCCGAGGCACTCGCCACTACGGTCGCCGAATACACGCCCCTACTCGCCACCCTGAAAAAACAGCACGCGCACGCCATTGAAGACTTAAACGAGGTCAAGGCATTACTGGGCAAAATGGAGACGAAAGGCACCGACGCCGACCCGATCCTCACCACCTTGCGCCAAGCGGTGGAGGCCTGCCGCAAGGCCGCCGCCAGTGACCCCTCCGTGCTGCGCGCCTCGCGTTCCGGCGTGGTGTCGTGTATCCTGCGCCAGCCCGGTGACGTGGTGGCAGGCGGCGAGCCCGTGGTGCGTGTAACTGTATCGAGCGCACTCTACATCACCGGGATGCTGACACAACGCCAGCTCCAAGATCTGAAGGTCGGCGACACACTACGTGTCACGCGCGCAGTGACCGGCCAGCGCGCAACGCTCAAGGCGCAGGTCGAGGTCATCGCACCCGAGGTGATGGACCTGCTGGATCCTTTCAATCCGGTACCGCGCTTCCCGTTGCGTGGCCGGCGCGTACGCATGCGCGTTCTGGACGAGAACAATGGTCTGATTCCCGGTGAGACCGTGACCTTGGAGTCGGGACGCCGCGAGACCTGGTTGGAGGGGGTCAGGCGCATCTGTTTTTTTCCGAGCCCCCGTCAGTAACGCCATGAACGCGCGCTGAGCGGGCATCGGGTTGAACAAGACACGCGGCCGCGCCGCGATGGATCAAAAGGAACAATTTTTAACGTTCAAGTTGCAGGCACACCATGGTGATGAGGCGAGTATGGCACACCGCAAAACGGTGCGTAGCCGGAACAGTCGTTCTGGCTGCTGCGGGCTGCTCGACGGTCGATGAGCAGACACTCGCCGCGTCCGGCCCCGTAACCCAAGCGGATGCAGCGTCCTCCACCCCGGAAACAGCGCCAGTCGAGCAACCGGCTGAGGGCTACGACTGGAACACCTTGGCCCGCATGGCGGCGGCCAACTGTGGCGAGGCACGCGCCCTGCTGTTGGATGCGCAGGCAGAACGCAGCAAGACAGCGGTGGATACCGGCTGGCGTAACCCTCAGCTCCGCCTGGGGCACGGCTGGAGCGATCGAGACGACGACACAGCAGGACGAACCGGTATGCGGACCTATCCCGACGAGGTGGACACACCGCAACGACCGTTCAGACGGTACCCCGAATGGGATGACCGCTCGTTCACGGAGCGATCCGTGGGGCTGCGCGTCTACACGGCCAACCCCTTCGTGAACCGCTGGCTACGTAAACGCGGCGAAGCCGCAGCGCGCGCAATCGAGAAAGAGTCAGAGGAGGAGGCCTACGCGATCTTCTGCGAAGTCAAGACGCTCTGTCTGGAGGCGGAGCTACTACGCGAGGAGATCGGTCTGTTAGAACGGATGGCCGAGATCCGCACAAAACTGCGCGACCTGCGCCGCGAACAGTCTGAAGCGGGTGTGACCAGTCCGCTCGACCTGGTCCACGCCGAGACGAAGTTAGCGTCACAACGCTCTGAGCTTTTCGGCAAGCGGATGGCGCGGCAACAACTCGTGCGGCGCATTGCCGTACTCGCCGGCGTACCGGCCGAAGGGCTCCGCCTGCGACCGCGCACAACGGACTGGGTGCCGGTGCCCGCGCATCTAGACGCCGCCGCGCTCACTGATCTCGCCTTCATGCGGCGTCCCGACCTCGCACGGCTGGAGCAGGAGAAGGAGGCCGCAACGTACGCGCTGCGTGCCGCGCGCGCCGGACAGATTCCCTGGTTTGAGTATGTCGAGGGCTCGGTTGAAGATACACACGGCGACATCTACTCGCGCGAGGCACTCCTCTCCGGACGCGACCACACAACGCGTGACGAGACCGAGTGGCAGGTACGGGTCGCCATGACCCTGCCGGTCTTCAACTGGCTGGGCGACGAGATCCGCCTGACACGCACGCAACTGGCCGCCGCTGAAACGCGCGTGCGCGGACAGTACGACTTGGTCCGATCGGAAGTCAGCGGTGTCTTGGAGGACTACCGGGCGGCGCAGGCCGAGTGGACACGCCTGGACAGCGAAGGCGATCGGTTGCGCACCGAGATGTATGCCCGCGTCGAGAGCCTAGCCAAAGAACCGACCATCAAACGTGAAGAGGTGCTCGCCGTGCACGAGGAGTTGCTGGCCTTTCAGCGTGTCTGCCTCAAGGCCGAACGCGAATGTCTGTTTATCGAGCAGTGTCTGGAGACCGTAAGCGGCGGAGCGCTGCCGACAGAATAGGAGGAACACCATGAACATACCGACCACAAACACCAGCCGTCACAACCGCCTTCTGAGCTTGACCGTTTTCGTACTCGCAATGTGCATGAGCGCCCGTGGCGCACTCGTCGTTAACGAGGTCTGCTACGACAACTCGATGGTACCCGACGATACCGGCGATACCTCCTCGGACTGGATCGAGTTGTACAACACGGGCCCGGCAGCGGTGAACATCCTAAACTACGGACTGGGCGATGCCAACCCGTATGACGATAACAAAGGGGTGCGGCTGCCCAACTACACCATTCCGCCCGGCGGATTCCTCGTGGTCTTTGCCAGTTCGGACCTGCCCGAATACACAGTCTGGACCAACGCGCCGGACATCGCCGCAATTCCCGCCAACTCCGCCTGGCGCTACAACACGCCGGCCAGCGCACCGCCCTCAACCTGGAAAGACAGCACTTTCGATGACACCGCATGGGCAAGCGGGATCACGCCGTTGGGCTATAACGACGCAACCCTCAACATGGATTGCGCGACGATCCTGCCATACGGTTCCAACCCCGCAAACCGCTACCCGACCGCTTACTTCCGCAAGACCTTCAAGATCGTGAACCCGTCCGTCGTGACCGGCCTCGTCGTCCGCGCACGCATCAACGACGGCATGGTCCTCTATCTCAACGGAGTGGAGCAGAAGCGCATCTACATGCCGGACGGTGCGATCGCTTACTCAACGCTTGCCACGGTGAGTGTACCGCCGACATTCTGGACCAACATCCTGCTTTCAGCCTCTGGCCTTGTGGCCGGCGATAACGTGCTGGCCGTTGAGACGCACCAAGCCGCAACAGACAGCGTCGACTTGATCATGGACATGACCGTCACCGCGCTCGTCGAGGAACAGGTGCCGATCGTTCACGGCCAGTTCGGGCTCAAAAAGACCGGCGAGAACGTCCACCTCTTCGATGCCGGATTGACACGCATCCACAAGTTCGACTCGCCATCCTCAGAGCCTGGCGAGAACAAGACCTACGGACTCGCAGTTGATGGCGTGACCGGCGTTTGTAAAATCTACGACCGCCCGACTCCCGGTCTGCCCAACGCGACGTATGCGCAGAAATACTCGGTCGCGCTTTACTCCGAAACGCCGACTTTTTCGGTCGCGCCCGGTTTCTATGCTGCCAACCAGTCCGTCGTGCTAAGCACGCCCACGGCCGGCCACAAAATTTACTACACGCTGGACGGCAGTGATCCTTGGGACAGCAGCACGTATGTGTTCAGCGGCGCGGCGATCCTGATTGCCGCCGAGGCACCGGCCACCTCCGGCCTCGCGTGGCTACGCACCAACCCGATTGAGATCGACGGCCGTGTGCCCGGCACCGCCTGGCTGCCACCAATCGGCAGCATCCCCAAAGCAATGGTGCTCCGTGCGATCGCCGTCGATAGTATGACTGGCACCACCTGTTCGCCTGAGACGCGCGGCACCTACTTCATCGGCCCCTCCTTCACCGCCCGCACCCTGCCCACGGTGTCGCTCATCACCGACACGAACAATCTGTTCGGCTTCACCTCGGGCATCTACGTGCCGGGTAAGTACTACGCCGACTCACCGACAGGCTACGGCTCGAACAAGTGGGGCAAGCCCAACGCGAACTACCACCAGGACGCTGACGATCTGACCTGGGAGCGCCCGGTGCAGGTCGAGCTTTTCGAAACCGCGCAGAACACCGCTGCCTTCTCCCACACGATCGGCATGGCCATGCACGGCGGTGGTACGCGCGCCATCCCGCAAAAGACGCTCTATCTCATCTCCCGTCTCGGCACATACGGCACCAGCTACATCGACTATCCACTCTTCCCTGACGAGAGCGGCACGAGCTACAAGCGCTTCCTGCTGCGCAACAGCGGCAACGACTGGTACGGCCCGATGTCCGGCGGCATCGCCACGATGCTCAAAGACGCGGTCTTACACCGCATCGTCAAAAACCTGAACACCTCGGTCATGGCCTACCGCCCCGTCGCCGCCTACATCAACGGCGAGTATTGGGGCATCCACAACCTGCGTGAGAGTTTCGATAAGCACTACCTCGCTACGCGTTACGGACTGGACGCCGACAACATGGACATCCTGATGCACGAAGAAGACGCGGACGACAAGGTCCAGATCACGCGCATCGACGGCGACAAAAACAGCGACGAAGAGTATGAGGAGCTGATCGACTGGATTCAGGAAAATCCGCTCTCTCAGGATGCCAACTACCAGCGCGTGCAAACGGCCACCGTGTTCACCAATGCGCTCGACATTGTGATCACTGGCATCGACGCCACCAACCACGCCGACTACATCATCGCAGAGACGTTCTTCGCCAACACCGACTGGCCGATCAACAACTGCGACTTCTGGCGGGCACACACCAATCAGACCGCCACCTGCGGCGCATTCGGTGACACCCGCTGGCGCTGGATGCTCTACGACCTCGATGTCGCCGGCGAAAAAGGCGTGGAATTCGACATGTTCACTTACCTCTCTTCCAACAAAATGACTGGAGGGCGCGAACCCGGATTCTTGATCAACCAGCTTTGGGCGAACTCGAATTTCCGTAACTACTTCGTGATGCGCTACGCCAATCTGCTCAACACCACCTTCCGCCCTGAACGTATGGCCGCGATCATCGCCGATGCCGCCGATATGATCGCTCCCGAGATTGAGCGCCACTTCCGGCGCTGGGGCCGCACCTTCACAGAGGCGCAGTGGCGCGCCGCCGTGACCAACGTACTGATCAACTTCACCGCCACGCGCCATGCGGTCTCTTGGCAGCATCTCAGCGACCACTTCGGACTGGGCGGAACCGGCATCATCACGGTGAACAACCTCGATGCCGCAGGCACCGGCGGACGCTTCATTGTCAACGGGATCGACATCACGACCGACACCGAGGGCGTCACCACGCGCGCCTCTTGGAGCGGCACCTTCTTCCGTAGCCTGCCGATCACCGTCGAAGCCGTGCCCGATGAGGGCTACGCTTTCGACGGCTGGGTCGGCACCGCCGTAATGAACCCCGCCCCCAGCCTCTTCGTCGGCGATGCGCCGATCATCCTGACCGCACGCTTCCGTCCGCTTGCCGCGCCGGCCTACCAGCCGACCGGCTACGAGCAGTGGCAACTCGCCAACTACATGGAACAACAGATCTTGGGTTCCGGCGAAGCCGCCCCAGACGCGCCGTCAGGTTACGCCGGCATGAGCAACCTCGCGTTGTATGCCTTCGGCATGAGCCGTTCCGACGGCTTGACCGATGAACAGCGGATCGCCCGCGCCCGTCTCTCCATCCACGCTCAGGACAGTGCGCTCTGGGTAGGCTACACCCGCCTCAACGACAACTTCAACGATGTGCGCTACACCCTTAAAGTCGCCCCTTCGCTCACCGCGCCTGTGACTTGGAGCGACGCCGTCACCGGCCTCGATCTCGACCCCGTGGCGCTGACCAACATTCTGGACACCTCGACCTGGTTCTACGAAGTGCGTCTGCCGCAGGTCACGCCGGAGCGGGCCAAGCGTTTCTTCAAGTTGGAAGCCGAACTACGGTAGGCCTACGGTTTACGGGACGGCTAAGAGGTCCAGCCAGAAGGAGCGTTTGATGCGCAGAGCCCTTAGCTCCGGGTTGGTTTCCGTCAGCAGATAGTATCCCATCCCGTCTGGCAATCTGGCAAAATCCGGATGACGCACCTGAGTCATCACGCCTGCAAACGGGGCTTTCACCGACTTGTGCATCAACCTCCCGCCGCTGTCGTAATCGTAATACTGATTGAACCTGCCTTTATAGATGCCGGTCATGGGCGAGTAACTCAATGTCGCAAGCGAGCTATTGGCTCCCGTGTAGACGTAGACGTCGCCATCCCTCACCGGCTTGACCCCCTTCTCAATCGCAAGGCGTGCTCCTGTCGATATCACCGGAACCGCATACGGTAGCGCCCCATATTGCGGCGGCACCGCACCATTGGCCAGATGGTAGGCAACATCGTTAGGTTGCGCATTCAACCAGTATTCAGCGGCCGGCAACGCCATACCTTTGCCGAAGTATCCACCACACGGCATGAGGAGCGCTTCAAAACCATCTAGCCCGCTGCCGGGCTTGTCCCAACGCACGTACCACTCCTCCGACCAGTCCGTATCCACAACACGCGTGTTGGGGTCGATCCAGAGCATGGCACCGACTCCCCCCTGCCGCCTGTACAACGGCTGAAAAAACGGCACACTCGCCATGCTGCCGTAATCACCGAATAGCAATAACGTTGATGCCTGCGACACCTTGGCACCGTCCGCCAACACACCAGCGATCCTGACCTTTCCTCCAAGCCCGACAGTCATCGTCAGGTACCCGCTGCCCTGCGGTTCCTCTTTCGCGGCCCCGCGCGACAGTGTACCATAAGGGAATAGCGAGACCGTGTAATATCCCCGCAGTCGCGCTAGATCGGCCTGCGCGTAATTGTCCGCACGATCAGCGAACACATGATAGGCCGCATCGATGAGTATTTCTTCGTTGCCCAGCGAACCGCCCGACAGATGGCCGAACGCCGTAACCCAGTCGGCCACAAGCTTAAGGACCTCCCCACCTGAACTTTGCATGCGAACATAGTAAATACCGTCCTCTGTCACGTCCTGCCAGTTCGACGCCTTAAAACTCAGCGAACGCTCTTGCAGCACAACCTTCGCCGTGATCCGTCCGCGCTTGGTCACATTCATCGAGAAGGTTCCGCACACATTCGGCAAAGGAGATCCGGCCCCGAATCTTTTATTACGGTAGACCACACCGGGGTAAGCACCGAATGGCCCGGTGAGTTCCGGCTGCGGTATCTCGCCTTTACCGGTGAGCCAGCCCTCAATATCCTTATACGTGACATCGAAGCGCCCGAAGGCATCAACCCCGCCGCCAGCCTCGCACGATGAACTTCCGCCGACGAGCTGCCCGATCAACT
>JAKJHA010000060.1 GCA_022704125.1 Verrucomicrobiota bacterium
GACCGGCGACTGTGTGTAGGCCCATCCCGCATACATGCCGTAGCTGTGGCAAGAGACGTTGATCATACCGGCTTCGCCGGGTACCGCGGCTCCCCGCGCGGCCATCTCGCTGCTGTCGTCATTCCAGTCGTAACTGTCTACGCGCACGGCCGGCGCCATACCTTTGGCACTAGCGTCGATCCCGACAGCGCAGATCGTACCCACCACATGCGAGGCGTGGTCGTAGGAGGCTTCGGCCCCATCCATTGAAATGACGCGCCCGCCATACTCCCGATGAGTCGTACGGGCTGAACTGGCATCCCACACCCCCACCGTCCCGCCGTCGCCGTTCACGCCATAAGGCGCGTCCCACAGCAGGTTCGCCCCGGATGATATCCCAGCATTGGCATTGCAGGTAGTGCGATAGAGCGGCCGTTCACCATCAAAGTCCATCAGTTCGAACGCACCGCCGCCGGGCTTCTTACCCTTGGTCGGCAGGCCGCGCTGCGCAGCGCGCGCCCAAGCCGCTTCGCGCCGCGTGCGCGCGGTTTCGGCGCGCGCGGTCACCGCGTTCCGACGCACTTCAGGATCGCGCCATACCGCAGGCGTGTTTTTGAGCGCGTCAGTGGCCCCCTGCTGTGTTTGCGGCCGGGCGGCAAACGCCCATGTCAACATCGCTACTATGACGATTCCAACACGTTTTTTCATGCGTCTGCCGTCCGCCGCCGGCCTCAGCTCCGCAGCGCCGCCTGCGCCGCAGCCAGCCGTGCGATCGGCACACGGTAAGGCGAGCAACTCACATAGTCAAAGCCGAGCTTGTAGCAGAAGGCCACCGTCTTCGGGTCACCGCCATGCTCGCCACACACCCCGACCTTCAGCTTCGGCTTCACGCCACGGGCGTAGTTCATGGCGATCTCGATCATGCGGCCCACGCCCTCCATGTCCAACACCTGGAAGGGGTCGTAGTCGTAGAAGCCACGCGACACATAATCGCCCAGGAACTTGCCCGCGTCATCGCGCGAGAAGCCGCATGTCATCTGCGTCAGGTCGTTCGTGCCGAACGAGAAGAAGTCAGCTTCGACAGCAATCTGGTCAGCCGTGACCGCCGCGCGCGGCACCTCAATCATCGTGCCGACCGTGATCTGCAACTTGACCTTCTTGGCCTTCTCGACCTCTGCCACCGTCTTGAGGATCAGTTCCTTCTGGGCGGCCAACTCTTTAACGTTGCCCACCAGCGGCACCATGATCTCGGGCCGCGACCCCTTGACCGCCGCAGCGGCCTCGCAAATCGCGCGCACCTGCATCTCGGTCACCTCGGGATAACTGATGCCCAAACGGCAACCGCGGTGGCCCAGCATCGGATTGGTTTCATGCAGCGACTCCACGACCTCTTGGATGTACGCCAGATCGACTTCCATAATCTTCGCCATCTCTGCCTGTCCGGCGGCATCCTGCGGCAGGAACTCGTGCAGCGGCGGATCCAGCAACCGCACCGTGCAAGGCCGCCCCTTGAGCGCCTTGAACATGCCGATGAAGTCCTTGCGCTGCAGCGGCAGCAGTTCTTTCAGCGCCTGATTGTACTGCTTGAGCGGCGCGGCCAACTCACTCTCGAGACGGGCGCGCTCATCGGCATCGGCATCCGTGCAGGCGGCGATCGCCTGGCGCAGGTGCTTGACGGTCTCCGCCACGAGAATCATACGGCGGAAACTGGTGACGCGGTCACCCTCGAAGAACATGTGCTCGGTACGGCAGAGACCGATACCTTCAGCGCCAAACTCGACCGCCCTGGCGGTATCGCGCGGGGTATCTGCGTTGGTGCGCACACCCATCTTGCGGTATTTGTCAGCCAGCGCCATGATCGTAGCGAACGGGCCGGTCAGTTTCGGGGCCTGCGTCTCAACCTGGCCCTCGTACACCGCACCAGTCGATCCGTTGAGCGAAATCCAGTCACCCTCCTTCAGCACCAACTTACCGCAGGAGATCGTCTTCCTGTCATAGCTGATGTGAAGCTCGCCGCACCCTGAAACGCAGCACTTGCCCATGCCGCGCGCGACCACCGCCGCGTGCGAGGTCATACCGCCGCGCGCCGTCAGGATGCCGACCGCCACATTCATGCCACCGATATCCTCGGGGCTGGTCTCGATGCGGCAGAGGATGACCTCCTTGCCTTCCTTAGCCCACAATTCAGCCGTGGCCGCGTTGAACACGATCTGGCCGGTGGCCGCGCCCGGCGAAGCCGGCAGACCGACCGTGATCCGCTTGGCCTTGGCCTCGGCGGACTTGACGAAAACCGGATGCAGCAACTGATCAAGCTGCGAAGGCTCGACGCGCATCACTGCGGTCTTCTCGTCGATGAGCTTCTCCTTGATAAGGTCCGTCGCGATCTTGACCGCCGCCGCCGCCGTACGCTTGCCGTTACGGGTCTGCAACATGTAGAGCGTGCCATCCTCAATCGTGAACTCGAGATCCTGCATATCGCGGTAGTGACGCTCAAGCTTGACACGAATCGCGTCGAGCTGCTTGAAGACTTTGGGCATAACCTCTTCCAACGACGGATACTGCGCCTTGCGCACCGCCTCGGTGATCGAACGTGCCTTGGCCCACTCGCGCGAACCCTTGATCGTGATCTGCTGCGGCGTGCGGATACCCGCCACCACGTCTTCGCCCTGCGCGTTAATCAGGTATTCGCCGTAGAAATACTTATGCTCACCGGTTGACGGATCGCGGGTGAAGGCCACACCGGTCGCCGAATTGTCGCCGGAGTTGCCGAACACCATCGCCTGAACGTTTACCGCCGTGCCCAGCAGGCCACGGATATCGTTCAACTCGCGGTACTTGATGGCGCGCGGGTTGTTCCACGATCCGAAGACTGCACTTATGCTAAGCGTAAGCTGCTCCATCGCGTCGGTCGGGAAATCACACCCCTTGGTCTCCTTGACCATCCTGCGATAGCGGGACACCACATCCTGTAGGTCTTCCGCCATCAACTCGGAGTCCAGCGTGTATCCTTTAGCGCGCTTCACCGCTTCCAACTCAAGCTCAAACTGGTGATGGTCGACCCCCAACACCACGTTGCCGAACATCTGGATGAAACGGCGATAAGAGTCCCACACGAAACGGGGGTTGTTGGTGCGGGCGATCATCGCCTCGACCGTATCGGGATTCAGGCCGAGGTTCAAAACGGTGTCCATCATGCCGGGCATCGAGGCCGCGGCACCGGAACGCACCGAGACCAATAGCGGATTCGGGCCTTTGCCGAACGTCTTGCCCGTCGCCTTCTCTAGACGCTTGAGCGCGGCCTGCACCTCAGCGCGGATCAAATCGTGCAGCGCCTTCTCGCCGATCTCATAGTACTTGGCGCACGCTTCTGTCGTGATGGTAAATCCTGGGGGAACCGGTAGACCGAGCCCGGCCATGTCGGCAAGATTGGCGCCCTTGCCGCCGAGCAGCGTTCTCATCGAAACATCGCCCTCAGACTGGTCCGCACCAAAGAAATAGACGTACTTCGTTCGCTTTGCTTTCGACGTGACCTTGGCCTTGGCGGGAACGGTCTTCTTCACTGATTTTGCACACATAATTTTTTCTTCCTTTGTTAGCAGTTCGGGAAAGTATATCACACCCCCCCTGTGAGTCAAATCCCCCCCCCGGTTTTGGGCTAGGTCACGAGGTTCCAAGTTTCAGACTCCAAACTTGAGTGTTGTCAACCGCGAATCAAGAGACACCCCGGACTTGTCTGCAGTTACCGTTTATGTTTTACTGGGGACACAAAAAGGGGATCGCGACACTTGAAAACTGGAGCATGTTATGACGTTCAAAAGTAAGGAAAAAGCAGTGAACGTGAAACTGGGACTTTGTGTTGCGATATTGCCGATGGTCTGCCTCGCAGGGAACGTCCAAGTTCCGGGACAGTGGGCATTGCTCCGTCGGGATGCCGATCCGGCGATGACTACGGTGCCAGCACCGGTTCCGCGTGAGTTTTCAGGAAAGGCGTCAGCGCTCGCAAGCACCACAGTGCACACGGCGGACGGGGTTGCCGTCTCGGAACTGACGGGAGTGCCGGGTGTAAAGATCGCCTCGGGCAACGTCACACTGGTCTATCCGGCGCGGGACGTCGGCGCATTCAGCATGATGCGGACGCCGCCGAAGGACGGCGAGAAGTGGTACGACTCAACCTACTGGACCGGCGGCGAGATGTGGGCGCGGATCGGCAAAAACTGGACGCATCCAGGCAATGCGTGTGATGCGGCGCGCGTCTTTGTCGCGCCGAAGAACGGGCGCGTGACGGTTTCCGGAACAGTCAAGAAACTGCATCTCGACGGTGACGGCGTGCGTGTCGCGGTGTGGCATGGCGCGACAGAAGTGTGGTCGGCGGTGCTGGACGGGAAAGACGCGACCGGCAAGGAGGTCAAACTTGCGTTGGCGGTGAAGGCGGACGACACGTTGCGGTTCGTGGTGAACCGTCGCGGTAACCACACATGCGACACCACGGGATGGGATCCGCTGGTGGCATACGAGAACGGCGACTCGTACCGCGCCTCGGAGGGCTTTTCGGACAAGCCGGATGCGACCGTCTGGCGTTACGAATACACCAGTGATACAGCCGCCTTGACCAGTACGCCGAAGATTTACGGAGTCGGCAAAGACCTCAGGATCTACAAAGGCATGATCGACACGGCGGCGGCGTTTCCGTTCGTGATCGTTTCGGACGGCAATCCGGAGGACGGCTTCGGCGGATATGTACTCATGCGCGACACCGACGGCGCGTGGACGCTTGAAGCCGACGGCCGGGGTGTGAAGTACTCCGGCGACGGACCGGTGGTCATCATGCGTTACGATGGTACGTGGATCGAGGGCTTGAAAGTTTTGACTAAAACGGAGGCATTCGCCCCGAAACTCGCCGCCGCTTTCCGCAGTGCAGTAAAGCAGGCGCTGGAGGGCGTGCCGCGCGCGCCGGAACCGGATCTGCTGTTGCTCGCGATTTCCGAATGGGTGCAGGACGACGGGCTCTTCGGCGGCGGCGATGCGGCGCGCCTCGCGGCATGTATCGACGAGCAGACCGCCCGGACGGCACACATCACGGGAGAGACCATTTCCGTTCCGGCGGACAAGGGCTGGAAGAGTTATTTGCGGACACGGCTGTTGAAACGCGCCGCCCTCTTAGCTGATCCCAAACTCGCGCTCGGCGAACTGCTTTTCTGCACGCGCCGTAACCCGTCTTGGAACCACGAAGTGGCGCAGTACTTCGGTTGGCGTCAGCGTCCGGGCGGCAGCCTGTTCGTTCTGGAAAAGCCCGGCATCTCGTTGGCCCGCCGCGACCTGATCGGCGGTCGCCTGCCTTCCGGCAGCCTGCTTGAACCGCGCCTCTCATACGATGCCAAGCAGATCCTCTTTTCGTTCGTCGCCACCGAAGGCTCACTGGACCCGCGTACCCTGCCGTGCAATGAAACCGACACCAACCACCACTACTTCCATATCTATGAGATCGGCGCGGACGGTTCCAATCTCCGCCAACTCACCAACGATACCTTTGACGACATGATGCCGGAATGGCTACCCGATGGCGGCATCGCTTTCGTCTCGACGCGCCGTCGCGCCACCTCGCGCTGTTTCTGGTGGGGTTACAGCGACCGCTGGCACTCCTACACGGTCTACCGCATGGAGCGTGACGGATCGCACATCCAGCAACTCTCGTGGAATGACGTGAATGACTGGTTCCCGGCCGTGGCCAACAGCGGCCACCTGCTGTTCGCACGCTGGGATTACATCGATCGCGATGCCGTGACGCACCAGAACCTCTGGTCCATGCGGCCCGACGGCACAAACCCGATGGCCGTCTGGGGCAATGAAACGGCCAAACCCCACTGCACCTTCCAAGCCAAGGCCATCCCCGGCAGCAGCAAGATCGTGTGCGTGGCATCCGCCCATCATGCGGTTACCGGCGGCCCGATCCTGCTGATCGATCCGACCGTTGACAACAACAGCCAAGCGGCGGTGATGCGTTTCACGCCCGGCCATTATCCTGAATGTGAGCGCGGCCCCAACAACGAGTGGTACAACGCACCCTGGCCGCTTTCCGAAAAGCTGTTCTTGGTCGCCTACAGTCGCGATCCGCTAATGTACGAGCCGACGCGCCACAATCCCGACCCTGCACTGGGACTCTATGTGCTCGACGACCAAGGCAACCGCGAACTGCTCTACCGCGAGGGACTCCTCGGCGCGACCTGTCCGACCCCACTCGCCCCCCGCCCCGTTCCGCCCGTCTTGCCCTCGGTACTCAACCCGCAACTTGCCGAACGTGGCGAAGGCGAGGTTTTTATCGCCGACATCTACGAGGGGCTCCCCAATGCGGTGCGCGGTACGATTCGCGAGATTCGCGTGGTACAGGTCTTCCCCAAAACCACGCGCGACGCCAACGTGCCGCGTATCGGCGTCGCCGGCGAGGAAAATACGCGCGCCGTGCTGGGTGTAACGCCAGTCGAGGCGGACGGCTCAGCGCGTTTCATTGTGCCGGCCCGCAAGCCGATCCTCTTCCATGCGCTTGATGCCGATGGTTGCGCTTATCGCGTCATGCGCTCCAGCACCTCGCTCATGCCGGGTGAACGCGCCTCCTGCGTCGGGTGCCACGAGAACAAAATGACCGTCTCGCCCGCCGCCCTCAAGGTCACGCAAGCGATGAAGCGCCCCGCCGCCCAACTCACCCCCACGCCCGAATCAGGACGGCCCTACGGATTCGTGGAACAGGTACAACCGATACTCGACACCCGCTGCGTCTCCTGCCACAACGACAAGGAGGCCAAAGGCGGCATCAACCTCTCGCGCACGATCACGGGACCGTACACGGCGTCCTACCACTCGCTGTGCTACGCCACCGACAAGAACGGCAAGCAGACCCGCCGACGCTCCAAGAAAACCGGCGCGCCGCTCGTCCCCTGCTTCGCCATGCGCAACCAGATCCAAGTGACGCCCGAAGGTGGCGCCGACAGCGCACGCGGCAGTGCACTGTTTCAGATGCTCAAAGCCGGCCACAGCAACGTTCGCCTCACGCCCGACGAACTGCGCCGCATCGCGACGTGGATCGACCTGAACGCCGTTTTTTACGGGGTCTATGAACCTGCCGACCAACTCGCAATGCAACGCGAGGGCAAGCCCGTGCCTATGCCGGTGACGCAGTAACCCGTTGCGGAACTACCGCATGAAAAACTTCGTGATCAGCCCCGTCTTGTCCGGGTCCACGCCGTGCGGGTGGTGCCCGAACAGACCGCGCTGATTCACCTCGATCTTGCCTCCGGCCTCCTTGAAGCGGGTGGCGAACAACTCGCAGTTTTTTGCCGGCAGGACGGTCTGATCCTGACCACCGTACAAGAGCAGCACCGGGATACCGGCCTTCGCGATCGCCTCCGCCTGATTCACCGGCATACCCGGCACCGCACCCCAGTTGCCGTCCGCAGGCGCGACCGCGCCCCAAGGACCGATGCGATTCGGATCGCTGCCAAATCCGTCGAAGTTCAGCAACGGCGCATCCAGATAGATTTTCGCCACGTTGGCCGGATGCGCCGCCGCGTAACGCACGGAGAAAAAGCCGCCCCAGCTCATCCCTACCAAATCTGCCTTCGGCGCGAAGCCAAGCTCGTTCACAAGGAATTTTTGAAACTCAGCAAACTGCGCGACCCCCTCATCATTCGCACGCAGATCAAAGGCTTCGAGCGTCACATGATGGAAGCCCTGACGCAGAAGATCAGGCACGCCCGTGCGATCCACGAACGCCTCGGCCCACTGCATCGTCCACGTCCAAGGCACCCCCGCCCGCGGTGCGCGCGAAGGTTCCACCACCCAGGCCGTACGACCGTTAAAGTCAAACTTTGTCCGACGGAAACCCTGCCACATATCCTCCGCAACGATTTTGCGCGTCTTCGCGATCTTGCCACGGATGGATCCTCCCGCACGCTCCGCATCCATCTGCGCATTGACGTTTTTGATCACGTCGATTTCCTTCGGATCATACGGACGCAACGAAGGCCGGAACAGATCATGGAACCACTTCGACAGGTCATAGTGTTGACCGCCGCCCCGCTCGACCTCTCGCCACATCCCCTCCCACGGCTCATAGGTCTGATACTTCCCCGCCACAAACCCCCAGCACATGCAGCCAATGCGGTTCTGAGCAAAGAACGGATAGCAGTCAAACACCTCGCAGCCGAGGATGCGCGCCAGCCACTCCGTGTTGACCATCGGACGCCCGTAAAGCGTCTTGAGCCGTTTCACGAGTTCGATCTGGCTTGCGAGCGGACGATACGAGTGGTAGCTGACGATGTCCGAACACGCGCCCGCAACTTTCTGCGCCTCGTTCTTGTCATCGGCAGCGCCGTAGGCGCCCCCCCAAAGGTCCGCCGCAAGCGGCTGCTTCGGATCAATCCGCCACCCCAGTTCAAAGAGCTTCTGCAGATGCGGCGCAGTGATCGTTCCGCGTCCGTTGTTCCCCGGCTCGTTCCAGAGGTTCCAAAAGGCGATGCGGTCGTCATCGCGATACTTCGTCAACAGCTCCTCGCACATCTGGAAGAACTTCGTGTATATCGACACGCAAGTTGGGAAAGAATATCAAACATGTGGGAAACTGGCCGGATGAAAGGACGTCGCAGATGGGCGGCAATGCTTTTGCAAAGTGGTAGCCACCGCGCGCGCCGCGCCCGACTACCCGGCCGAGGCACTTATATCACCATCTGGAAACACGTAGTCCGTGACCATGTATTGGGCGGATGAACTGGTAAACAGGAAATTTATCCCTCCCCACGGCACCACAGCGCTGATAATGCTCTCGCGGCTCGCGCCGATCAGTGATGCGGGGTCGCAAAACGCAGCACGGAAATAGTGGCGACCGTTCTCTTCGCGTGTAGACAGAGGATCGCGAGTCGCAGTCTTTCCCATGTCCGCAGCGGCAAAACCGAACGCAGCGCCGGGGTAATCACCTTGGGGAAACACGACCAGTTTGTTCGTGGCGGTGACGTCGGCCGCGCTGTAGTATTCCCTTTCTACAATCAGCATCTGGATCGTCATTTCGGCAGCTGTGCCTGCGAAAACCTCCCGCCGCATGGCGACCTGAAAAAACGGGCAATAGGTGGTAACGAGCGGCAGCACCACACTGCCGCTCAGTGCGGCGTAGGGCGGCGGGCTTGCCGACTGCTGGCCGAAGGAGTGGTCCTCGCGGTTTTCGACCGCTGCGGTATATGACCCGCTGTCGGCGATCCGCGTGAGCTTTCCGATAACGGAAAACAGATCCGCCCACAGCCACGGCCCGGCCGCATCGTTTGGCTGGATCATTCCGCGCGAATAGCCGGTCCAGTCTTGAGCCTCCCATTGATCGTGCGACGGCGGCAACGTACCTTCCGGCACACGCCGGAACGGCGACGTGTCGTCCGGCTTGCCGGTCTCTGGATCGCCTTTGTAAATATCGAGAGGGGTTAAATCCGGCGACGCGCTGCCATGCAGCTCTTCGGACGGGTCATAAAACCAACTGTACACCCTGTTGACGAACATCTGGGCATTTTTGATGAAATCGAAAACGCGGGTGGAGGTGTCCGGCTCTGCCCATTCTGGTATGGGGTCGTGGTCGGGATCCGAGAAACCAGCCCGGAGCGCGCCGCGCCGGTGCATGCAGGCCTGGTAGACCTGCCTCGCGAGGTTGAGGTCGTTCCACGGGTTTTCGGCTGTGATCGTGGTGAAGGCCATGGCTACGCGCCTCCTGATGTGTCTGCGAAGTGGCCGTGGTCGAGGGTGAGGACGGCTTCCGACGACGGGCCGACGACCTGAAGGATGAGCCGGTGCTGAGACGGGGAATACGCGACCTCTGCGCTTTCTTCGGCGGGCTTGAAGAGGATTTGGCCGTTCAGTATCTTCTCGCGCGTGTAGAGGACGACCTCTTTTTCTTCGTAGCCGCCGATCTGCTTCCATGCCTTTGCGTCGTGGTCCCAGCGTAGGATCATGTTGTCCGCCGTGCCTTTCGGAAGGCCGCCGGGCTCTATGGTTATTTCCTTGGTGGCGAGCACCCGGAATTTGTCTTCGTTGCCCTCATCGTCAACCTGTTTCCATTCCTGCATGCTGGCGGTTTTGCCGTCGTCCAGGGCGCCGGGGTCGAGGGTGATTGATTTTCCAGGCGCCTTGATTGCCAGGAGGGTGGTTTTGCCGGGCGACCAGGTGGAGGAGGCGGCGGGGGCGATGATGTCGGCGTCGGACTCGTTTTGGACGGGGGGCCGGGCGTCGAAGCGCGATGAGAAGCGGACGGAGAGGCGGTGGCTGCGCGCTTGGTTGAGGAAGGCGACGAATTCCTGGGCGGAAAGGCGGCTGGGCGGGCCGAAGGTGCCGGTGATGGTGTTGGTGATGACGTCGATCTGGACGGTCTGGATGGGGGTGCCGAGGATGGTCTGGCCGGGGTGCGGGAGGCCGTCGTCGACGGTGCAGGAGAACGAGCCCTGGGCGTAGAGCCGGGACCAGTGGGCGAACAGGCCAGCGGCGAGGCCGGACGGGGTGGTTTCGGCGGAAACGAAGGCACCGGCCTCGATCCATTGGTAGGTGCGGGTGATGGCGTCGGTGGTGATGAATTGCATCTCTAGGTTGATGTTTTTTTCCTCTTTGATGACGTCGCCGCCGTCGCGCCGGATGATGTTGACGACGGCCCAGATGGTTTCGAGGCGGGC
>JAKJHA010000314.1 GCA_022704125.1 Verrucomicrobiota bacterium
TTATCATATTACAAACGCACATGCAAGCACAAAAATAAAAAAATGCGAAAAAATTTCCGCTATCCCTCGCACTTGAATTGCACCCCCCTGTCACTAACCGATTACGTAAAATTGCCCGCCGTAACTCCCCGCTTGTCTCGCGGGAGGCGGGAGGGTACACTGACACTGCTTAAATGGTGAGAGGTTCGTGCCCCTCGCTTGCAGGTGTGGCACGGGCATCTTGCCCGTGTTTCATGGGCGGGACGCCCATGCCACGAGGTTTTTTGCGAGAGATTTCAAAGGAGTTTTTAAGATGTCTGTCAGAGTCCGTTTTGCGCCGAGTCCCACCGGCAACGTCCATATCGGTAACATCCGTGCGGCTATCTTCAATTGGCTGTTCGCACGCCATGCCGGCGGCAAGTTTCTGCTGCGGGTGGAGGATACGGACCGCGAACGCTCGACGCAGGCGGCGATCGATACGCTGCTCGATTGCATGCGCTGGCTGGGATTGGACTATGACGAACCTGAGGTTTATCAGAGCCAGCAGATCGCACGGCATCTGGCGGTGGCGGAGGATTTGGTCGGCCGCGGACTGGCCTACAAGGACAACAAGGGCGGCGGCGGTGAGTGTGTGATTTTCCGTATGCCTAAGACGGGACGCCTTGCGTATACCGACTTGGTTAAGGGCACGATCAAGAAGAAGGCGGAGGACACGCAGGATTTCGTGATTGTGCGCTCGGACGGTACGCCGGTGTTCCATCTCTCGAATGTGGTCGACGACATCGACATGGGCATCACGCATGTGATTCGCGGCGACGATCATGTGGAGAACACCTTCAAGCACATTGAGTTGTTCAAGGCGATGGGGGCGGCGGTGCCGCAGTACGCGCATCTGCCGATGATCGTCAACAACCAAGGGAAGCCCTATTCCAAGCGTGATGGAGCGGCCTTTGTGGGCGAGTTCAGGGAGCAGGGCTATCTGCCTGAGGCACTTTTCAATTTCCTGTTGCTGCTGGGATGGGCACCGGGCGATGACCGCGAGGTGTTGACGCGTGATGAGATGATCGAGCTGTTCACGCTCGAACGCTGCAAATCGAGTGCGGCGCGTTTCGATCTCAAAAAGCTGATATGGATGAACGGCGAGTATATCCGCCGGCAGCCGCGCGAGGTGTACGCGGCGGAGTTCACGGCGCGCGTTGAGGCGGCCGGACTGTCGGTCGAAGGGCGGGATCTGGACGGCATTCTGGATCAGATGCAGGTGCGTACCAAGTTCTACTCCGAGATACCGGGGTCATGTTCCTATTTCTTCACGGAGGCGTATCCGTTCGATGAAAAGGGCGTGGCGAAGCGGCTGAAGGTCGATGGCGTGCCTGAACTGCTGGACGAAGTGGCACAACGGTATGAGGCGTTGCCGTGCTTCGATGTGCAGAGTACACACGAGGTGCTGATTGCGATGGGCGAGGAGCGCGGCGTCGGTCTGGGCGCGTTGGTGCATCCGGTGCGTGTCGCGGTTTCGGGGATGACCGAAGGTCCGGGACTTTTTGAGATGCTGGTGCTGATCGGTCGCGATTCGGTCTGCGCACGGCTGCGCCGCGTGGCACAGCGGTTGCGTGACGGGGGGATGAAATGACCCTGTCTAGACGAAACTTTTTGATACAGGGTGGCGCGGCGGCTTGCGTTGGCGGTGGAGTTCTCTTAGGTATGCGCGACCGCTCGGCGGCGCATACTCCAGTGCGTTTGGGACTGGTCGGGGTAGGGGGGATCGGTCGGATCAACCTCGAACGTTTTCTCGACATGGGCGATGTCGCGGTGCGCGTGATTTGTGAGACGCATGCCGGTCGGGCGGCTGCCGCGCGGGAGTGCGTGGCCAGTCGGAATGGCGGGCGCGGTCGTTGCGAGGTGACGGATGATTACCGCGAGGTGTGCGCACGTACGGACGTTGATGCGGTGGTGGTCGCCGTGCCCGATAACCTGCATGCGGAGGTCGCGCTGGCGGCGGTCGCCGCAGGCAAGGCGGTGTATGGCGAGCCGCCGTTTGCGCATACGCTGGGGCAGGGGCGTGCGCTGTTGCGTGCGCTGGCGCAAGGCGGTAGCGTTTGGCAGACCGGCGCGCATCTGCGGGGCGAACCGGCGTTTCGACGCGCGGTGGCGGCAGTGCGTGGCGGACGCATCGGGCGCGTGGCGCGGATTGAGGTGGGGCTGGCGGGCGGCGGGCGCGGGCC
>JAKJHA010000061.1 GCA_022704125.1 Verrucomicrobiota bacterium
ACACCAGCGATCACTGTTGAAGCCCGCCGTGAAACCCAACAGCGGACGGCTATGGTTGCGTCCCTCGCCGTTCAGCGGTGCGTTGAAGCGGTAGCGACGGCCATCACGCCGTTCTCCTTCGCCCAGCGCGGACTCGCCGAGCGGTGTATGCACCGCGATCACCGGCGCGACACGCACCGCATCAAAAAAGATCTGCCCCTTCACGTGCCACTGGCCGAGGCGCACCGGTGCTGTCAATTGCTCCTTACGCATCGGCACCGCAAAAACATGCTCGTAGAGCCGCCACGTCGTACTCGGCACGCCGACATCCACGTTCGCGAACGACGGTCCGCTGACTGCGGTCCCACCGCTTGCCTCACCAGCGCGCGCCAAAAAAGAGAGCCGGTAGAGATGACCGGGCTTGAACTCCACCGGGTCCGACAGCCACGCATTGTCGCCCTCACCGTCGCCGCTGACCGCTATGCACGCACTGCCGTCGATGCCCTCTGTGCGCAACCAATCGCCGCCTTTCTTGGCCAGCGTCCAGCCGACCGGAGTCTTCTCGCCCACCTCGAAATGTCCGTTGGTCAGCAGGTTGACCTGCCCCAGTAGCGTCAAAGACGCGAGTTGCAACGAAACCGCAAAGACCGTGATTCTACCGATGTTCATAAAATTCCCTTTCATTGTCCCGCGCCCAGTGTACCAAGTTCCACAATGCGATGCAAAGCGGGCGTCAGGCTACATAAAACATAATCAGCAAAACCAATTATCCCCAATCAAGTTATCCTTGCACCAAATCCCAAAATCTTCTATACGGGAGAGAAACCTGTGGCCGGTTTGTCCTGCTGGCCGCATCGGATCAAGGTGCGCCATCGAGAAGCGGATGAATGGCGATTTCTGAACAACGGACAACATGGGGTTTTGAAAGGATACGGGAATGGACAGACGCGGGTTCTTGAAAGGGGCGGCGGTTGCCGCGATGGGGAGTGGGATTCCGTTTGGCGTACGGGCGGAGACACCGGCCGTGCGTAACGGGCAGGTGACGTATTCGCGCACTTTCCCCGTCAAGATCGAGACGGATGTCATGGTCTGTGGCGGCGGTCCGGCCGGCGTTGCGGCGGCGGTCGCGGCTCGGGCTGCGGGGGCGCGTGTCTTTCTGGCGGAGGCGTTCACCTGCTTCGGCGGCATGGGTACGGCCGCCCGGGTGCCGGTTTACATGCAGTTCGGCGACGGGATCCGTCCGCTCGCCGCCGGTTTCGGAACGCGTTTCCGCGAACGCCTCTTGAAGGCCGGCGCGATATCCAGCAACTATGGGTCTTTCGACTTCGAGGCCGTTAAGCGCGAATATGACGCGGTGATGGTCGAGTCGGGTGCGGACTTCCTCTTCCACACGAAGGTCATCGATGTCATTCGTGAAGGTGACGCGATCCAGTATGCCATCTGCGCGTCGCAAAGCGGCATCTGGGCGGTGAAGGCGAAGGTCTATGTTGATGCGACCGGCAATGGTGACGTCGCCGTGCAGTCGGGCGTGTCGTTCGAGAAGGGCGATTCGATGGGCAAGATGATGCCGGCGTCGTTGCTCTCCTCCTGGATCGGCATTGACTGGGACCAGTGGCGGAAAGGGCGGCTGTCGTTCAATGCCGAAATCGACCGGGCACTGGTGGACGGCGTGTTCAAGGTTCCGGATCGTCACATGACGGGCATCTTTAAGTCCGCGAACGGTCTTGGGAACGCCAATATCGGGCACGTCTACGATCTGGACGGCACGGACGAACGTTCGCTGACGAAGGGCTATCTGCGCGGACGCGAGTCGATGCAGGAGTATCAGCGCTATTTCAGCGAGTACCTGAAGCACGGGCTTGAGAACATCCGCCTTATCGAGACCGGTGCGCTGATGGGCGTCCGCGAGACGCGCCGGATAACGGGCGACTATGTAATGACGCTCGACGACTACGTAAAGCGCGCGGTTTTTCCAGACGAGATCGGACGCTACGCCTACCCGATCGACATCCATCCGTTGACCGCAGACAAGGCGGCTTACGCGCAACACCGCGAGGAGTTCGACCGGCTCTACAAGTATCAGAAGGGCGAGAGCTACGGCATTCCCTATCGTATCCTCTGCGCGAAGGACGTGAAGAACCTGCTCGTCGCCGGACGGTGCGTTTCGACCGACCAGAAGGTGCAGGCGTCGATCCGGGTGATGCCGGCGTGCTACATCATGGGGCAGGCCGTCGGCTTC
This sequence comes from Verrucomicrobiota bacterium, assembly GCA_022704125.1. Classification (GTDB taxonomy): domain Bacteria; phylum Verrucomicrobiota; class Kiritimatiellia; order RFP12; family UBA1067; genus DUPH01. The sequence continues at coordinate 2,219 of JAKJHA010000061.1, forward strand.
GCCGCTGCGATGGCAGCGGACGGCGCGGGTGATATCCGCAGAATCCGCGTGCCCGAACTCCAGAAGAAACTGAAGGACTTTGGCGCCTATCTGCCGAACGCTTGATTTGCGGCAGTCTTGACTATCCGTTGCGACTGTGTTTCACTGTTCGACCACTACTCGCCACCACCCTCGTTCGCCACGCGCGCGAGCGTCTGCGCGTGGAGAGCTGCGGCTTTTCCGTTGTGCCGCATAGATGCCAAGGAGGACAATTAGACTTATGTTTAGCAAAAAGAAGAAGAACTCTGATCCCGACGCCGCAGCGACCCCTGTGACGCCTGATCCGGCCGAGACACTGGATGCGGATGCCCCGGCGAATGAAGCTGACGACGCCGCCCCGACCGAGCCCGCAGACGCCGTGGAGACGGACGTTGCGGATGAGTCTGACGCCGCCGCGACCGCTTCAGGAAACGAGGAGCTGGTGGCGTTGAAGGACCGCTACACGCGCCTGATGGCCGACTTTGACAACTTCCGCAAGCGTCAGATTCGCGAACGCGAAGAGAGGATCAAGCGCGCCAACGAGGATCTGCTCAGTGATCTGCTCCCTGTGATCGACCATCTCGAACTGGCACTGGCTCAGGCCGCCGATCCCAAGTCTCCGTTTGTCGTCGGCGTCCAAATGGTCTACGATCAATTTATTGCTCTGCTCGACCGTTACGACATGGTGCCGCTGGATGCGCTGGGCGAACCCTTTGATCCCACCTACCATGAGGCCCTTTCACAGGCGAGTTCCGATACGGTCCCCGCCGATGTCGTCATGGAGCAGTACCGTCGCGGCTGGCTGCTTGGCGGCCGCCTCCTGCGCCCCGCGCAGGTGATCGTCTCCTCCGGTGCCACCGAGCCCGCGAGCGACGATGCCGAACCGTCGGATGTGACGGACTAACCCGATATTGGACACCCGCCAGACAGAACCAGCGATATGGCTACCAACAAACGCGATTATTACGAGTTGCTCGGTGTCGGCAAGACTGCGAGCGCCGATGAGATTAAAAAGGCCTACCGCAAGTTGGCCATGAAGTACCATCCTGACCGCAACCCCGACAACAAAGAAGCAGCGGAGAAATTCAAAGAGGTCAGCGAAGCCTATGAGGTCCTCAGCGACGCCGAAAAGCGCCAGCGTTACGACCAGTTCGGTCACGCCGGCATGAAGTCGGCCTTCGGACCGGGCGGATTTGACTTCCGGCGCGACTTCTCCCACATGGAGGACATCGACCTACAGGATATCCTCGGCAGTTTCTTCGGTGGTGGCTTTGGTGGCGCCTTTGGTGATATCTTCGGCAGTGGTAACGGCAGCCGCAGCCGCCGTTCCCGTAATCCGGACGCCGCGCAACGCGGTGACGATTTGCGCTTTGACCTCGAGATTGATCTTGAAGAGGCGATCTTCGGGTCCGAACGCGAAGTGGACCTGAACATCAACGATGCCTGCCCGACCTGTCGCGGCACCGGCGCCGCATCAGGTTCTTCACGCGAGACTTGCCGCCAATGCGGCGGACACGGTGTTGTGGTCGTCGGTGGCGGTTTCCTCCAGATGCGTCAGACCTGTCCGGTCTGTCGGGGTGCGGGTACGATCATCCGTAACCCCTGCAAGACCTGCAACGGTACCGGCCGCGTGAAGACCCCGCGCCACATCGCCCTGCGCATTCCCAAGGGCGTCGAAACCGGCTCGCGTCTGCGCCTCGCTGGCAAGGGCGAGGGCGGCTTGCGCGGCGGTGATCCCGGCGACCTCTACGTGGTGCTGCATGTGCGCGACCACGAGCTGTTCCAGCGGCAGGACGACGACCTGGCCTGTACGGTCCATGTCTCTCCTCTGCTCGCCGCGCTGGGCGGAGAGGTCGAAGCGCCCACGCCCGACGGTCACGCCCGCATTCGCTTGCCGGCTGGCACGCCCAACGGTAAGGTCTTCCGTCTACGCGGCAAGGGTATGCCTAACCTGCAAGGCGGCGTTGGCGACCTTCATGTGCGCGTGGTGTTTGAAGTGCCCGTCCGTCTCTCCTCCAAACAGAAGCGGATGCTTGAAGAGTTCAACGCCTCGGCCGGTAACGAAAACTTCCCAGTCGCCGCACGTGAGCGCAAGACCGCCGAGGCCTTTTTCACCCGCCGCGACGCCCTGCGTAAACACGCGGATAAGTAGCGCCGCGTTTCTTTTCAGCATGCACCGTTGTCTGGTCACAACCGAAGAGCTGCTCGCAGACACCTGTGCGCTCGACCGCAAGGTGGCGCGCCATCTGCAAACCGTGCTGCGCATTCGTCCCGGTGCCTCGGTCATGCTCTTCGACGGTCATGGCCGTACACGTACCGCAACCGTCAGCACTGCCGACCGGAACGGCTTGGTGCTCACGGCCGACACGCCCGTTCGCGAACATCCGCGTCCCGTTTGTGCGTTCACGCTTTTCGCCTGTGTCAGCAAGGGCGTGCGTATGGAGTGGACTGTCGAAAAGGCCACGGAATTGGGCGCGACACGCATCGTGCCGGTACTCTCCGCGCGTACGGTCTCGCGTCCGGCGGAGGCCACGCGCTGGCGGCGTATCGCCGAAGAAGCGGCACGCCAGTGCGGGACCGCATGGTTGCCCGAGATCACAGACCCGCTCGCGTTTGATGCGGTTCTCGCTCTTGCCGCGCAAATCCGTCCGCTCTTTGTCGCCGCGCTGACGCCCGAGGCCCGGCCGCTGCGCGATGCGCTTACAGCTTTCAGCGCACCGCCGTCGGCTGGATGGTTCGTGGGACCGGAGGGGGATTTCACTCCCGACGAACTCGCTTCGCTCACGGCAACCGGCGCGATTCCTGTGAGTCTCGGCTCTCTGATCCTGCGCGCCGAAACCGCCTGCCTGTACGGGCTTAGCGTCCTCTCCTGCGCTTGGGGAGAGTTCGTTAGTGCATGAGTTCGGTATAGATTGTTGCGGCCACTGTTCGCCGGTTACTTTTTCATTGACTGTTTTACCCCCTCCCGCATAATGGGTGTTTATTATGCGTGGAAGCGTTTCGCGTATCAGCTGCCTCATCAGGGCAGTGTGCTTTGGGATGCCGAAGGTCTGAGTGAAGGAGACACACCGATGAAGAAACGACAACTCTGGGTAACTGTTGTAGGCGTGGCGACCTTTCTGGTGACAGGTGTAAAGGCTGAGACGGTGTTGTGGTACCAGTTGAATGTGTTGGCCACTGGCGTGACGTCAACACCCAGTACGGTGATCGACAACATCGCCAATCCCGGTACGTATCAAATGTACTGCCACTCGTTGGTCGGCATCGATCGTGGAGTGGTCCCCGAATATATGCCTTCCGGAACTGTAGGTATGCCGTCGGGGATCTGGGTTTACGATCCCGTCACGCAGGAAGGGGGCGAACGGCTGAACGCCATGCACTTTGGCCTGACGGAAATCCCGCCGGGCACCAAAAGCGCCAACGGGGCGATGCTCCGAACGGATACGTCCAACCCCTCGAATCTTGGATTGACCAACGTGACCGTCGAGGCGATCTTCAGGACGTCCGCCGGTGCCTTGACAGACTGGTCGATGGCGCCGATCGTCTATCTGCCGGGAGTAAACAACGATGGCTACAAGGAATTGGTTATGCTAGGGATCGGGTGGAGCGGCAAACTCGCCTGCCGGTTCAACGCTGGGGGCACATCGAGGGTAGTCGGCGGCGGGTCGGGACCCTTAGTCACGCCTGATGTCTGGCACCATGCCGCGTTTACCTTGGATGCCGAAGGTACGGGAAGGCTCTATCTCGACTATCAACTCGTTCATAGCCTGTCTGGGCTCGGAGCCTTGGATCAAGTGCCCAACAAGCCGCTTATGATCGGCGCGAACACCCATGTTGCCAACCGTACATTCCCCGGTGACATCCTGGAGGTGAGAGTCAATGACACCGCGCTTGAGAGTAGTAAGTTCCTTCAGGTCAGGGTTCCGCCGCGCGTGACGCCGGATGATACGATTCTTTTCTGTCCCGACATGTTCGGGTTCAATTACCGGTTCGGTTCGCTCGTCAACGTGAACACTGCCACGGGGGCGTTTACGCGAATAACCAATCCGATGAGTGAGACGAACTCTCCGCCGGCGGTTCTGGATACCATCAACAAAGCCGGAGACGCGTTCCGTTTCGGTATCAACGATGCCGCAGGTGTCGTTGCAAATGCGGGGTCCACGCATTCCGTGCGCAACGAAACCGGATCTGGGAGCGGTGTCAAGATCATGGCTCCGAATTCGGAGTTTGAAAAGGCGAGTTTCACCATGGAGTGCTTTTTCAAGGCTCCGGGACCGATCGACGGCGAAACCTGGACGTTTTTCTATTCGCCGTGCGTCAAGGTCTGCCTCGGTGACGACGGCAAGATTCTCGGGCGCGGCTTCCAAGCCCAAGGCGATTACAGCACCGTACTTGATATCAAGAGCAAGAACCGTGTGGATGACGGTACTTGGCACCACCTCGCCTTCGTCTATGACATCGACGCCGCCAAGACGCGACTCTATGTGGATTACGCGCTTCAAGGCAGCCGTAGCGTGACGCTCGGCACTACGGGCGCGGTCTACCCATCTGCGGGCGTGCAGAACATTGCAGGGCACCGTCAGTATTTTCCCGGCTGGATAGACGAGTTGCGCATCACCCGGCGCGCGCTGGGGCCTGAGGAATTCATGCTCGCAGATCCGGCGGGAGCGCCTGGGGTATTGGTCCACCTCACATTTGACAACAGCGATTATATGGTCGAACCTTATCCGTCTCTCAATCCCGCTGGCGCGGGATTCGCCCGAGTCACTGCTGAGGACGAGGGAAATGTGCCCGCCTTCAGTAGTGTTGTCAGACCGAAGGTGGCGCTGGACGGCGAGGCGGAACTTGTTACGAAACAAAACGTGAAGTCACTCTGCATGGATGCGAGTCAGGTCCGGTATCCGCATTTCACGAGCCTACACGGCAAGACCAGTTTCACGATTGAGTGGTTCATGAATCTTTCGGCGTGCGTAACGAATACCGGTCTGTTGCGTCTGAGTCAGACCACAACTTCTTTCGAGGGTCACGATCCCGCCCCCACGTGGAGGGTCTATGTCCGTCCGACCAGCAAGAAGGCGCTTGATTTTGAAGCGTGTGAAGCGTCGCAGCAGAAATACATCACAACATGGACCGCTTTTCCTGACGATATCGACGACGGGCGTTGGCACCATTATGCGATAACGGTTGAAAAGATAAACGTTTCCGGGCTCACCAAGACGGAACTCAGGCTTTATCGCGATTATGTCAGTCACGGCAGTCAGCAATTTACCGGGGTCATTAAGTATCCTGATGACGACGCTTGTGCATTTACGATCGGTGCCGACAACAATTTCACCGGCTACATAGACGAGGTCAGAATAACTGATGGCGTCCTGCCGGTTTCTTCATTCATGCGTTCGATGCCTACGGGCACGAGCATTATCTTGAGGTAAGACGATGAATCGGACGAATACAATGACAACGATGGCGGCTGTCACAGCGGTTGTGGCGGTCTTGGGGGTGGGGGCGACTGAGGCTAAGTTTACGCCGTATACGGTGCAGGACTGCAAGGGCTACAACTCTTGGCCGATGATGCAGGCGATCGGGCAGCGGCTTGTGTGTACCTATAGCCGTGGTACCAGCCATAATATCGTCGAAGGCGTGAGAGGTGTTTTCGCGCGAGCGTCGGACGATGGCGGAAAAACGTGGTCCAACGAGGTTTGCGTGACCAATGAACCGAATTACGGCGAGGTGACCATCGGCAAGGGGCTTGACGAAAATGGCGCCATGTTGCTCTGGGTGCGCTGCTTCGGCGGCCCCAAGAACCATCATGACCTTTATCGCACGAAGGACGGCATGACGTTCGAGAAGATATCCACGCCGTCGCTTTCGCCGTTGCCCATGCAGATAACCGATGTCTTTCACGTTCCGGGCAAGGGGATGATGTCGCTTTGGTTTGCCGGAAACTACAAGGATGATCGCAGTCACTCTTGGGGCACGCTTGTCAGCACGGACAATGGCCTCACATGGAAGCAGACGACCATCGAGAAGGAGCTTTCAAAGGCCGATTGGCCCACCGAACAGTCCGCTGTGTATGTCGGCGACGGTAAGATCTTTGCTCTGGCCCGCACAGAGGTCTCGGGTTCTTCCGGCGGCTTGCAGTTCCAGTTGACGTCGGTCGATTCGGGTGTGACGTGGAAGCGTGAGCGTACCAACATCGGCGATATCCTGTGTTCGACGCCGTCACTGGTCTACGACGCGCAGTCCGGACTTGTGAGCAACTACTACTTCGAGCGCGGCAAGGGTCTGGTGAAACGCCGCGTTAATGCGCTGGCAGAGGTGTGGTCCAAGCCGACCGCATGGGCCGAGCCCGAGATCGTCGGGAGAGGCAGCGAGAGCCCTTGGGACACAGGTAACGTCAATGTCACCGTGATCGGCAACACGCACTTCCTCGCTTATTATTCCGGAACCCATCCCAACACCACCGTCTATGTGCTCCCCGTGCCTGCGCCTAAGCGTAGACTCCAAGATGCAAAGGAATGAAAAATGAGAAAAACGATATTATGTATTATCGCAGTCGGCGCGTTGTGCGTGTACGGCGGTGAGAACGCTTGGAGCGGGAAGAAGGTTGCCTATCTCGGCGATTCGATCACGGATGCGCGACATATCGGATGCACGTCGAACTACTGGAACTTTCTGGAGGCAAAACTCGGCATCGTGCCCCTTGTCTACGGTATCAACGGGCATCAGATGAAGCATCTCGTCGGACAAGCTGAAAAGCTTAAGGCGGAGCATCCGGATGATGTTGACGCGATCTTCGTCTTCGCAGGCACGAATGACTATAACGCCAACACGCCATTGGGAAGTTGGTATGAGGAGACGACCGAGACCGTGAACAGGAATGGGAAGCAGGTCGCGCTTAAACGCCGTAACTTCGTTTACGGTGAGGCAACCTTCCGCGGACGCATCAACAATCTGATGAAAGTCCTGCGCGAGAGCTTTCCCGCGCAGCCGATTTATCTGCTCACGCCGATCCACCGCGGCTATGCGACATTCGGCGCATCGAACGTGCAACCGGATGAATCGTACGCGAACGAGATCGGAGAGTACATCGACGCCTACGTGGATGCCATCAAAGAGGCGGGAAATGTGTGGGCGGCCACCGTGATCGATATCAATGCGGAGTCAGGGCTGTTCCCGTTGTTCGCTTCTCACGCGCGGTTTTTCAACAACGCGCAGACGGATATGTTGCATCCCAACAACGCCGGGCACGAGCGCATCGCGGAGGCAATTGCTGTACGGCTGCGGTCAAGTGTATGTCCCTGAGTTTCGGGGTTCTGCTCTGTTTTCTCTCACGGAGGTTTTTTTGGAGAAAGCGGTGCTGCGGCTCGCGCACAGCGCGGCTCTTGTCGCCGCACTCCAAGATGCGCACCACTTACCTCTTACCTATTACTTCTTACTCCCACTATGGCGCTATACGCCATCAAGTGAGCACGCCCCTGGGAGGTGTGTCGTTATCGTCCCACCAACTGGGCTTTTTGGTGGTGATCCGGGCGATGTCCTTGGAGGTCATCTGGATGCCTCTCGCCTTGACCCCCTTCACCAGAACCTCGGCAGGTGTGAACATCTGCTGGTGGATGCGTTGCGACTTCGCCGGCTTGTATTTCACGAACACGGCATCCGGCACGCCTTCCTCGAACAGGATGATCTTGCTGCCTTCTGGCACAAGCCAATATTCCTTGTTCTGGATGGCGCCGCCAAACGCAAAGCGCTTGATATAGGTGAAGCCGTATTGCGGCTCGGTGTAAACGCAGGTGAACGTTTTGTCTCGGTCGAAAATCTGGCAGTAGGTCGCACCCTTCTTGTCGACGAACAACTTGTCGGGCGGCGGCATCATCTTGTACCGGCCGTCGTTCCAGACTACGATGATCTTGTCGAGCGATGAGCACTTGAAGAGTTCTTCTCCGTTACGGATGTCGGTGCCGATGTAACCGTTTTCGCTGTCGAACTTGAGCGACAATTCGCTGGCTGTGAGCGCGCGCACCTCGATCTGCTTGAAGGGGGCTTCAGCGAGTTTGGTCAAGCGCGGATAGAGGGGCTGGTATTTTTTGATCAGGTTCTTCAGGTAACGCACGGCATAGGCGCGCAGCCCCTTGATGTTCTTGGCGACCTCATCCTCTTCGCGCAGGATGCCTTCGATCTCTTGGCGGTTGCGTTCAATGTCGTACCGCGAGATGCGCCGGATTTGGATTTTCAGCAGCGCTTCGACATCGTCAA
>JAKJHA010000062.1 GCA_022704125.1 Verrucomicrobiota bacterium
CACGGCTACGGTAGCGATGACTATCTCTCCAACACCGTGCTGGGCGGACGCAACCCCATGTGCGACGGCCCCTTTTCGCGCCGCACGGTCATGACCTACTGGCTGCTGCACGATGTCTGCGACACGCTTGCGGCGGAAACTTTCGAAACGCACCAATTCGGCGATTCGATCTATCAGCAACACACCACCTTCAGCGGCGGGGGCAAGGTCTGGGCCAACCGCGGCTCCAATCAGGTTTGGACGGTGGCGAACGACCGCAAGCTGCCGCGCTACGGATTCTACGTGCAGACGCCCCGCGCCGAGGCCGGTGTGGTGTTGATCGACGGACAACGCGCGGGATTCGCCCGTTCCGAGAAGAGCTTCTTCGCCGATGCGCGACCGCCATACGATCCGCTCACCCACATGAAGATCGAGTCCGCAACCGTATCGGGCAAACACCTCGGCAATGGTGTGTTTGATCTGGAGTTTCACTGGAACGTACTGACACCGCCGATTGAGGGATACGTGCCCTTCTTGCACATCTGCAACGATCAGGCCAAGGACGGCGGCTCGGAAAAAATCGCCTTCCAGCCGACGATGAAGCTGGATCCCGCGTCATTCAAGCGGGCGGGCGCATTCACGGCCACCGCGCGTGTTACCGTGCCGCCATCAATGCCGGCCGGCGACTACCGCGTCCGTTACGGCCTTTTCCGCCCCGACGCCGGAAACCGAATGGCGATCCGCGGGCTGGATGACGGCAATCGACGCATCCGCGGCGGTGTGATAACCGTCGCCAAGAGCGGCAACGCATTCACGAGCGGAAGCTTCACCCTTGAAAGCGAATCCGCAGACAAAAACCGCGAATTGAATATCGTCGGCAAGATGCTTAACTTCGGTCCCATCACAACGGACGGCGCATTCCGGTTGTTGCATGGCGAGCGCGGCGCATGGACACTCATCCCGCTACCCGGCAGCAGGTCTTTCAAAGCGGAGATCAAACTCGGCGCATTGGGCGCGCCCCGCGCGCGCGTCAAGGCCGTGGAACTGCTGGATGCCTGGCATGCGGCAGCGCGTGCAGCCGAGTGGTCGCAAGAGGGCGACACGCTCCGGCTCGCATGCGACGGACAGGCCTTCGGCTACCGCATCGACTTTGAATAGCCCTGCCCTTTCTCCCCTCACAAGAAGGCACGAAGGGCACAAAGGTTTTTTGGGGGCATGGCTTGGGTTTTTGGAACCACGGAATACACTGAACACACGGAAAGGCATGGCCCGGTTTTTCATGGAGTTTCATGTGTTTCATGGTTCGGGTTTATTTAACGCAGAGGCGCAGAGACGCAGAGGTTTTTGGGGGTGGCGTTATTGCGACCACCCAGTGGTCGCAATGGTGAGTGTAAAAACGGGCGGGCGGACGGGTACCGGGCGCGCGCGGGGCATGCAATGGGGGCTCGTGCGGGGAAACAGCCCCGCAAAGTGCCCGAAAGACTGTGAATGGTCGCGGGCGGGGCGCGGCTGCGTGGCGCAAGGTTTTAACCTGAAAAGAGCAGTTGAATTTTCAACGCTCTTTGGTTTCTGGCATGGCATGGCTCGGTTTTTTGATCCGCAGATTTCGCAGATGCCGCAGATTTTTTTGGGATGGCATGACTACGGTAATAGCCGCAAAGAACACATAGAACGCAAAGGGTTTTGGAGGCTCGGGTCTTTTAACCCGGAGGCGCAGAGGTGTGGCACGGGCATCTTGCCCGTGTGGCGGCGAGTCCGCCGCCAATCGTCTAAATACCTGTCCCCTTAGTGCCTTACGGCTCAACAAGCGCAATAAAAAACAAGTTGTTTCCTCACACGAAGGCACAAAGGGCACTAAGGTTTTTTGAGGGCAGCGCGCTCCCATACAAACTAATGCACTAATTAACTAACGCACTAATTAACTTGGGTTGCGGGCTTCGCCCGCGTTGGGTTTAACCTCGTCTTTGTGACCACTGGGTGGTCGCAAAAAGTCCACTTATTACCTCTTACCTCTTACTTATTACCTCTTACCCACAGCCGCAGCCTCCCATGCGCGACGCCGGGCAGGAAGGCGCGGCGGCGCAATCGCCGCACGCTTTGGGGGTCGCTGTGGCGGGCGCAAATGTCGAAAACTGCTTGGCCAGTTTCTTTGCGCCGCAAGCGGGGCATTTCACGGGTTTGTCATCGAGCGTCCGCGCCAGATGCTCGAAGGCATGGCCGCAGACCGAACAGGCATATTCATAAATCGGCATGTCGCCACTTCGCTCACTGCGGGTAATCGAGCGCCTCGGGGATCATGACATGCACGAGTGCGCGGGCGGCGCGGTCTTTGGCGAGGCGCGCACCGGCCATCGCGATATCCGCCTTGGCGCGCAATGCCTGGAACTCGGCCGACTGCTCTGCCGTGGCCGCACCATAGCCGTAAACCAGTTCGCCGCAGATGCGGCACGTCTCGCCGACGGCGCGCGCAATCTGCATGTGTGCCAGATCGGTGAAAGTGTTGACGTAGCCCGCGATCTCAGAACCGACCACCGGATGCTCGGGGCCTTTGGCGGCGAGTTCCTGAATGTCGGCAACAAGTGAACGCGCGGCCAGCAACCACGAAATCGCGTCGGCCATCGGGAAAAGCACGCCGTGACGCTGACTCTGCGAGAGCGGACGGCCTTCGGCATCCTTGGAAGCATGGATGAAATCGCGGGTCCAGCGCCAGAGCGCGAAACCTTCAGCCAGCGTGTCGAGGCCGTTGCCGGGCGCGGCGGCGTTCTGCTGACGCAGTTCCGCCATCCATTGGGCGACTTGCGCCAAGAAGACCTCGTTGTTCATGGTGACGCTGATTTGGCGGCGCTGTACCACTTCGGGGCCTTCGTAGGTGGCTTCGAGCTGGGCATCGGTCCACTTGTAGAAGAGGAAACCGGGGCAATCCTCGGTAATGCCGTAGCCGCCCATCAAGCTGACCGCCTCACGCAGCATGTTGGCGCCGTAACCGGTGTCCCACAGCTTGGTGGCCGGACAGAGCACGTTGCAGAGTGCGCTGAGCCAGACGTACTGCACGAGCGGATCGGCCTGCAACGCCGCGACGCGGGCTGCGTCGCGCTCGGCCGCGGGCTTGCTGAGCTGATCCAGCAACTCGATGGCATCAGCCTGCGGCTTGCGCAACGCCCGCATCAGAGCGCGACCGGTGATGCCCTGGGCGGCGAAATCTGCGAGCACCTGATTTTCCACGGGCGTGAGGGCGTCAAAGGCACGCGCGGTCTCGAAGCCGAGCGAAGCGGCGGCCTCGCCGGTGGCCCAGACATCGGCCAGACGCTGGGTGGCGTCCTCTTTCATCTGGATGCCTTGATCGTAACGGGGCGTACCGGCCTCGATGCCGGCCGCGCCGCGATAACGCTCGCGATGGTAGCGGATAACCGGCTCCACAGCGGAGAGCAGTTTGGCGGCAGTCATCAGACCGACCGCCACGCGCGTCCGTGAGAAAACCGCTTCGATGATCTCGCTGTGAGTCAGGTTGGGCACGATCACACCGTCCTTGATGGTATAGCCGCCGACGATACGGCTGGCGGGGACATCAAGGCTAAAGATTGGATCGTGGGTATTGGAAAGCTGGTGGACCATTTTGAGGGTCGGCGCACCACGATCAAAGACGCCCGGATCGGTGTCTTCGAGAATCACCATGCAAGAGGATTTAATACGCGGGTCGCCAGTATCGACCGCAGCGGTAAGCACATTGGCGACAGCCATGTTGGTCAGGAAGCGACCGCGCTTCTCGACGTGCAGGATCGGCTCCTCGCCCTCTTCCCACTTGGCCACGGTCACGCGGCCGCTGACCACGCCAGTGTCTACACCAACGTAGGGCAGCGGTTCGGTTAGGGCAAAGGCGGCACGCAACGGCTTGCGATCCTCGCCGGGCTGAGCCGGGGCGCAGGCGCGCATGTACTTCTCGCGCTGCTCGGGCGTGCCCTTCTCAACGATCGGCCCGAGACCGAGATTATTGATCAGACTGGTGGTCGAGGCACCGCCGTCAACCCAAGAGAGTTCAAAGGCGAGCAGGCTCAGCGCCAGATTACGCGGGCCTTCGATGATGCCGCCGTACTCCATGTCGAGGCCTGCCGCCGTGATGCCCGACTCATCGAAAGCCTGATAGAGGCTGTTCTTGGCTTCGGTCCACTCGTGCGTCGCACGCTCGCCATCAGCCACCAAACGGGCCACGAGGCCACGGGCCACGGAACGGGCTCCCATCACCGCCATTTGAATGTCGTACCGGTCAGCGTAGCGCCACATAATCTGGCGAATCTCGTCGCCGGGCAACATCGTCATGGTCTGCGGGGTCTCACTCATCGCGTCGAACCTTTCTTTGAAAAAAATTGAGAGTGACATTTTATCCGATTTTGTCGAAGACGCAAGGGGTTTCCTAGCGTCCCATTACGCCGCTCACCATTAACTAACTTTACACTGCCGTGCATGCTCCCTTATGATAGGCGGTCGAACATCAGGAACGATAAGGGCAATCGGTTGGTGACAGGGGACGGTTAATCTCGTACAGTTGGTCTTCGCACTTCGTCGGTTACACCTCGTCGTTTTATACTTCGGCGCGTACACTTAGTTTCTGCCGAATTGACGACTAAGTGTGCAAGACTAAGTGTGTAGGACTAAGGGAGAACGGGCCGCATGGCATGTAAAGGCAGGGAGAGGCGGGATCGGACGTTGCGGCAGTGTGCTCGCGGCGTGGGTCTGGTAGCCTTGGTTTTCAGTTTGACGGTCGCCTCCCTACTGGCCATCGATGCCGCGCGTGTCGGTCCCGCTGAAACGGTTCGCTCCGAAGTGCTGATGCAGGCGCTGGCCCAAAGTCGTAGCGAATCCGCTACAACGCAGACCGTGGCCTTTGCCCGCGAGATGGACCGTCTGGCGCGCCGTGCCTATTTCAACAGTTTCTCATTCCGCCAGCAGGGCATGGCACTGATGGTACTGGGCCTGCTGATCACCGCCGGCTGTTTCGGGGTGGCGTACCGACTGAGTCTGCGCATCCCCGATCCGCGCACCATCGACGGCAATGATCCCGCACGCGCCGATCGCTGGGCGGTGAATGCGGTGCTGGCGGCCGGTGCGTTGCTGTTGGTCGGCGCGACTATCCTGCAAGTCCGTCAGCGGCACGCTGACTCCGTAGCCGACAGGGCGCTGCGCGCCAGCCTCGTCAATCCAGCGTTGAAGCCCGGCGAGACGCATGTCTGCCCATGCCGTCGCGGTACCTCGGCCGCCGATCTTGCCGCGCAGTGGCCGTTCCTGCGTGGACCTGAGATGTCGGGACGCACCACACTCACCAACCTGCCGCTCGCATGGGACGGGACGACCGGCAAGAACATCCGCTGGAAGAGTAAGCTGCCGCGCGGAGGATCCAGCACACCGGCGGTCTGGGGCCAGCGGCTCTTTCTGACGGCGGGCGATGAGCAGACGCGCAGTGTCATGGCGTATGATACCGCAACCGGCGAGTTGCTCTGGTCCACCGACATCCCGGACGGTGCGAAGGGGGGCGAGCCGCTACCGGAGACCAGTGACGATACCGGATTTGCCGCCTCCTCGCCAGCCTGCGACGAATCGCACGTCTATGCCATTTTCGCCAGTGGCGACTTGGCCGCTCTCGATCATGACGGCAAGATCGTCTGGCAACTCTATTTGGGGCGTCCCCATAACACTTATGGACACGCTTCGTCGCTCGTCTACTGTGGCGAGATGCTGATCGTGCAGTGGGATCAAGAGGAACACAGCCGCATTCTGGCACTCGATAAGACCTGCGGACACACGCTCTGGGAGACCCCGCGCACGGCCGGCATGTCTTGGAGCACACCTCTGATTATGCCGCTGTGTGACGGCTACGTACTGTTGGTGCATGCCAGCGGCAAGACGTGTGGCATGGAGTTGGCGACTGGCAAGAAACTCTGGGAGGTCGAAGCCGTTACTGGAGAGATCGCTCCGTCGCTGACATGGGAGAAGGATGTCTGGCTGGCCGCAAACTGCTACTCACGCATGGTGGCGTACCGGATGCCGCAAGAGGGTGCGCCGGAGATGCTCTGGGAGTGGGATGAAGGCAATCTGCCGGATGTCGCCAGCCCGGTGATCGCAGACGGACTCGTCTTTCTGGCTACTGACGCCGGAGAAGTCCTCTGCCATGACTTGGCTGACGGCAAGCAACTGTGGTACAAGGAGTTTGAGGACGGCTACTATGCCTCGCCTGTCGCTGCCGAGGGCCGGGTCTACATCGTGGATCGCAAGAAGGGGCTGTTCCGCGTCTATGCCGTCGCACGTGAGGCCAAGGAGTTGTCCGTCAACCCGATGGGCGAGGCGGTCTGCGCCACACCGGCCTTTGCCAATGGGCAGATCTTCGTGCGCGGCCACAGCCACCTCTGGTGTATCGATTGATATGATTAACATGATTAACATGATTGTTGTGCCATGCGTGGCATGGCTGCGAAATTTGGAGTGCGGTGACAAGAGCCGCGCTGTGCGCGGGTCGCGGCACCGCTTTCTCTCCGCGCCGTACGCGGAGACACACTTAGTCCCCACACCTAGTCGCATACACTTAGTCCCCACACTTAGTCGATTGCGCCAGCGACGAAGTATTTCGACGAAGTGTTTTGGACGAAGTGTGAACGACGAAGTGTTATGGACGAAGTGTGAACGACGAAGTGTAGAGACGAAGTGTAGGGATGTGTGGCCTACGGCACCGCTTTTGCACATACCTTGCCGCTGCACTCCAAGTTCTTTCGTCAGACTTGCGGTCACGCCGCCTCCCCGTAAAAATCTCTGCGTCTCCGCGTCTCTGCGTTAAAAAACTTTCAACTTTCAACGCTCAACTCTCAACGCCCAACTTTTTCAAAAACGGATATCAATATGCGTGAGTGCTTAGATGTTTTTTTGCTGGCGGTGCTTCAGGGCATCACCGAATTCCTGCCGATCAGTAGTTCTGGGCACTTAGTTCTCGCCCAGAATCTGCTCAAGACCAACACGCCGGGCGTGCGGCTGGAGGTTGTGCTGCACCTCGGCACCATGATCTCCATCATAGCCTTCTATCGCAAGCCGCTGTGGGCGTTGACTTGCGGTGTGTTTAAGGGGCAGCGTGCGAGTTGGGCCGCGCTCGGCCGGATCATCCTCTCAGCGGTTCCAGCCGCCTTCTTCTACTTCCTGTGTCACGACAAGGTCCATGCCTTCTACGAAGATTCGCAGGCGGTCGGCGGTTTCCTGATTTTCACCGGCGTCGTGCTACTCGCCCTGCGCTGGATGCGGTGCGGCAACGAATCGGTGAACGGTGCGCGCGCCTTGCTGACCGGTCTTGCGCAGGCGCTGGCGGTACTACCCGGTATCAGCCGCTCCGGCATGACCATCGCAGCGGCCCGTATGGCTGGAGTCGCGCCGGGACTGGCGGCCGAGTTCTCGTTTCTCATGAGCCTGCCGCTATTGGTCGGTGCCGCGTTGCTGGACATCCTCGGACTCACAACACAAAACGGAAGTGCCGACTCCCTGCCCGGCTGGCTTCTTTTCGCCGGTGCGGTCGTCTCAGCCGTAGTGGGCTACGCGGCACTGGCACTGCTGGTGCGCACCCTACACGGCGGACGCTTCTGGCTTTTCGGCCCCTACTGCATCGCGGCGGGAATCATCACCCTGATCGTGCTTTAATTCGCGGCCGGGAAAATGGTCATCCGGCACTGCGGTAATGCACGGTCGATGATGTCGTAGTCGCACCGATAACCGGCCTTGGCCAAGAGCGGATTGACCCAGCCCGGACAGTGATCGCAATAACGCTCGAACGCACCGGCGTCGTTGTCCATGGCTTTACTCAGACTTGGACAGCGCCGCATGACAATCTCCAACCGGTCCTCATACAGCGTACAGGTCATGTCGCAATTCTCTTCGATCGCGATACGATCCCAGTACGCCTTCATACCGGCTAAGCCGTCGGTCTTGAAAAGTGCCAGACAGTGCATCTCTTGCTGCTCCGACACCACGCGGTAATAATCTTCTAGCGCGCCGTCGCCTTTCGCGTCCAGAAACTTGAAGACCTCGTTGTAGAACCGCACAAACTGATCACTCGGAATCATGTTTCACATCCTTGAACGTTGAATGTTTTCTGATGATCCGCTGCACGCAACACCCCTCGCCCGTGATCTCCGTGACCGCCTCGAACGGCGTGTCTTCACACCACGCTTCATTAAGCAGCACGGTCTGATCGCAGAAGTACGCGGACGGCACCATGCCCAGCTTGCGCAGATGCGCGACCGCCGGACAGCGCCTCACAGTCATGACCGCCTCCGTGTCGGTGACCGCGATGGAAAAATCCGCACCCTCGCGCTCCATGAAATAACGCCAGTGCTCAAGCAATTCGCTCCAATCACCGGCCTTGAGTTTTTCATAGATTGAGCGATAGACCTTCTGCGCGGTGTTTCGGAAAACTTCGCGCAGCCCTTCGCGTCCGTAGCGCTCACCGACAAACTCCACGGCGGCATTCATGCTGCCGTGAAAGTCCTTGTGCAACTCACCTGTTTCTCGATACCGCAACATGTCATTAGTCCAATTCTTCCCGGAACGCCTCGATGCACGCCTCAATCTCGCGCTTGCGCGTCTCCGTCAGCGCCTTCATGTCCTGCGCCCGCGTCAGCTCGGACGCGCACAGCCCCAGACACTTCAACGCGTACTTCTGGCCGACCCAGACCGTTGACAGATCCGTGCCGTACACGCCGTGGAACAGCTTGATGAAGCGATTCTGCAGACGCACCGCCTCCGCGACATTACCGGCATCCACCGCGCGCGCGATGCCCACCATGAACGTCGTTCCCAGCGCGCCCATGCCGCAGAGCATGCCGTCGCATCCGATCAACAAGGCTTCATCCACGGCCCACTCCTGCCCCTCCAGCAACGCGGCACTGAACCCGCGCTCCACCTTCAGCAGCAACAGTTCGCGGCGCAACCACATGTTGCTGGCCGAGTTCTTGATCCCTTTCAGATTCGGATGCGACAGGATCGTCGCGAATTGCGCCAGCGACAGATTGATACCATTGTTCGGTGGACAGTGATAGTAATACACCGGCCGGTCCGCCGCATCGAGAACCCTGCACACATCGCGCACCGGATCATCAACCCCTGTCTTGGGCAGCATGAACACGTAACTATCGAAGGCATACTCCGACGCGCGTCGCAGGTTTGCCAGCGCGGCCTCGGTGCTGACATCCGTGATACCCACCAGCAGTTCTGCGCGTCCGTCCGTCGCCCGGACGCTCTCCGCCACCAACTGGTCACGGAACGCGCTGTCGAAGCTCTGCCACTCACCCATCGACCCCAGAATGAAGATGCCGTCGATGCCGTGGCGGATGTTACGGTCAAAGATCTTATTCAGGCCCTCGACATCCAGGCCCCCCTCCACCGTCAGCGGCGTGATGGAGGCCGAGTACACTTTTTTTCGCATGTTGTTCCTTTCAATGCGTTAAAAACATGGAGCCATACCCTCAAAAAATCTGCGTAATCTGTGCCATCTGTGGATAAAAAACCCGAACCATGAAACACATGAAACTTCATGAAAGCCACGCTCGTCTTTCCCCAAAAAAACCGAGCAGCGTCTCAAAAACCTTCGTGCCCTTTGTGTCTTTGTGTGAGAAAAAAACCGAGCAATGCCTGAAACCTAATCGTTAAAGAAGCCGTTGAAAACGGCATCCGGCATATCGACGATGATCGCTCCGAGCTTAGACGTGCAACGGAAACGGAACTGAGATGCCGCCACGCTCTTGCCCGCAGCACCGGTGATGGCCTGCGCACTGCCGACGGGCGTCTTCGCGCCCTGTTCCCAAACCTTCTGCCAGCCGTCGCCGACCTTGGCCTCCAGCACCAGCGTATACGGCGCTTGGGCGGTGAATCGCTCGACCCCCAGCTTCAGCGCCTGACAGGCGACAGGCTGCGCCAGCGTCAACGTCACCTGCCGCTCCTCGCCTCCTTGGAGCCTCACGCCCGTACCCCGCGCGTAACTGTAGACCTCTGCGTGGCCGGTCTCTGCGGTCCACACGCCCAGACGGGTTTCGAGCCGCTCGAAAGGACCCTTCGCCGCCTGCTCGAACAGGGGCGGAACGGGTGCGGCCTGCGCCACCGGAGACGGCGCATAGAGCCAGGGCACCGGTACGCGCGTGACACGCGAATGCGCGAGGCCGGACATCGCGCAGTAGCCGAGCAGCACAGCGTCATCCATCGGGTGGATCGCAATGTAGCAGTACCAGCCTTGCGGATTGCCTTCCAGAACTTTGATGTTCTGCCATGTCTTGCCATCGTCTTTAGAAATCGCCGTGCTCAGCGGCACGCGCCTGTTTTTCAGGCTGTTCGGAATGGCGGCGTGGTCGTTCCAGACCAACAGCAAATCGCCGGTCGAGGGCAACCGCTTGATCGAAGCAGGGGAAACGGGAGATTTGATTTCCGAAGCGACCGGCGCGCTCCACGTGTCACCGCCGTCGGAAGACCAGGCG
>JAKJHA010000315.1 GCA_022704125.1 Verrucomicrobiota bacterium
GAAAACCTGATTCGCAGCGGACATGCGTATGTCTGCGAGTTGACGCAGGAGGAGTGGAAGGAGTACCGCGGTATCCCGACCGTTCCGGGTAAGGAGAGCCCGACACGCAACCGCGCTCCCGAGGAGAATCTCGCGCTCTTCCGCCGCATGCGGGCCGGTGAGTTCCCCGACGGCTCGCTCTGTCTGCGGGCCAAGATTGATATGGCGTCGCCCAATATCCATTTCCGTGATCCAGTGCTCTACCGCATCATGCATGTGCCGCACTATCATGCAGGCGATAAATGGTGCATCTATCCGATGTACGACTTCGCGCATCCGATCGAAGACGCGCTCGAAGGGGTGACCCACTCGATGTGTACGCTGGAATTTGAAGTACACCGTCCGCTCTACGACTGGGTGGTCGACCGTATGGACGAAATGGGCATGCTGGTTGTGCGCAACGGCGTCAAGATCCGTCCGCAGCAGCGCGAGTTCGCGCGTCTGAATCTCACCTACACGGTGATGAGCAAGCGCCGACTGCTGCAACTGGTGGAGGAGGGGCATGTCAGCGGTTGGGACGATCCGCGCATGCCGACAGTGTGCGGGTTGCGGCGCCGCGGTTACACGCCGGAGGCGATCCGTGATTTTTGCGAGCGAATCGGTGTGTCCAAGTACGAGAGCGAGACCGATGTGGCGCTATTGGAATACTGTCTGCGCGACGATCTCAACAAACGCGCGTTGCGGCGTATGGCTGTGCTCGATCCGGTCAAAGTCGTGATCGACAACTATCCCGAGGGGCAGGTCGAATACGTCGAAGTGCTGAACAATCCCGAAGATCCCGCAGCCGGCACACGCCAAGTGCCGTTCAGCCGGGAGGTCTACATTGAGCGTGAAGACTTCATGGAAGTGCCGGTGAAAAAGTTTTTCCGCATGGCACCCGGTCAGGAAGTGCGGTTGCGCGCCGCGTGTCTCTTCACCTGCACGCACGTCGTCAAAGATGACGCCGGCGTCGTGACCGAAATCCACGGTACCTACGATCCCGTTTCCAAAGGCGGCAACGCTGCCGACGGGCGCAAGATCAAAGGGACTATGCACTGGGTATCGGCGGCGCATGCGGTGCCGATCGAGGTGCGGCTCTACGACCGGCTCTTCACGGTGCCTAATCCGATGGCGGACGACACGCGCGACTTCACCGCGTTTTTGAATCCCGATTCGCTGACATGTGTGACCGCATGGGGCGAGCCGGCCTTGGCGCAGGCGCAGCCGGGCGAACGCTTCCAGTTCGAGCGTATCGGGTATTTTTGTGCTGACACCGAAGACACCCAACCGGACAAGCCGGTTTTCAATCGCACGGTCCCCCTTAAAGATTCTTGGTCTAAAGCGGCCCAAAAATAAAAGGATAGACTTATTATGCAGACGACAGTCAAAGTGAACGGACAGGTGATTTCTCGGGAGGCGATCCAGTTTGAATTGGAGCGACTGGTGCGCTTCTACGCTGAACACGGCATGTCTCAGGAGGAAATCAGGGGACAGCTTCCTGATCTGGTAAAGAAGGCGACCGATCAGGCCATCGGTGCTAAACTGTTGATGGATGAGGCCGCCAGACTTGACCTTCAGGTCACCGATGAGGATCTCGATGGAGAGGTGGCGAAGATTGTCGATCAGGTCGGCGGCGAGGAGGCCTTCCAGCGCGCGTTGCAGCAGCAGAACACTTCCGTGAAAGTGTTTCGCGAACAGCTTAAGCGCGGTCGACGCGTGGACAAGCTCATCGAGCAACTCGTTGCGGATATCGCCGATCCTACCGATGCCGAGGTCGAGATCTATTTTAACGAACACAAAGACGAATTCACCAAGGGCGAGCGCGTGCTTGCGCAGCACATTCTGATTTCGCCGGACGGCGACACGCAAGTATCTAAGGACGAAGCCCGCGCCAAAATTGCCGCGATTCGCGAACGCGTGCTGGCGGGCAAAGATTTTGCCGACGAGGCGGCCGCGCACTCCATGTGCCCCAGCGGCAAAGAGGGGGGCAGCCTCGGCTGGTTCAGTCGCGGCATGATGGTGCCCGAGTTTGATAAGGCCGCTTTTTCGATGCAGGTCGGGGAGGTGAGCGATATCATCGAAACGCAGTTCGGCTATCACATCATCTACAAGACCGACCACGAGCCGGCCGACGAGGCTGATCTTTCGCAGGCGAGTGACAAGGT
>JAKJHA010000063.1 GCA_022704125.1 Verrucomicrobiota bacterium
CGGCTCGGGCCACACTCTGGTCCTCGCCCGCCCCTCCTACGGTGAGCGTGACGCCGACGGCTGGTCGGCCTCGGCCTTGCCCGGCGGCTCGCCCGGCGCGGCAGACCCCGCGCGTCCCACCGCCTTCGAGGCCGTGCTGATCAACGAAGTGCTGGCCCACTCCGGCGCGACCCCCGGCTTCATCGAGCTGCACAATCTCGCCGACACCCCGCTCGCGCTCGGTGGCTGCGTACTCAAACGCGGCGACCTCAGCGCGCCCGGCTACCTCATCCCCGACGGCACCCAACTCCCCGCGCGCGGTTTCCTCGTCTTTCACGAATCTACGCTCGGCTTCCTGATCAACGGTAGCGGCGACACCGTCTGGCTCTTCGCGCCCGCCGCGTCCGGCGGTTATGTGATCGACGCTCTGCGCCTGGACGACCAGCAGATCGGTGTCGCGCACGGCCGCTTCCCCGATGGCGATGCGCGCTGGAACATTCTGGTGACGCCTACGCCGGGTGAGCCCAACACCCCGCGCCGCCCCGCGCCGGTTGTGCTCAATGAGATCATGTACAACCCCATCTCCGAGAGCAAAGACGAGGAGTATGTCGAACTCTTCAACCCCGGCACGCAGAGCGTGAACCTCGACGGCTGGAAGCTGGGCGGCGGCATCGCGTATACCTTCAGGTCGCTCAGCATCCCGGCCGGCGGCTATCTGGTCGTGCCGCGCAATCCCGCTACTTTTGCACAGCTCTATCCCGATTGCGCGGCGCTCGCCACGCCCGACGGCTTCAGCGGCTCACTCGGTAATAAACGCGACACCGTCACACTCTCGCAACCGGTGCCGGTGATGGACACGACCGACCCGCTCGCGCCTTCCGTCACCACAAACAACACGGTCGTGGAGCGTGTCACCTACCGCGACGGCGGCGAGTGGCACATACTGGCGGACGGCGGCGGCAGTTCGCTCGAACGGATTGATCCGCGCACCGACCCCACACTCGCACGCAGTTGGGCCGCCAGCGACGAATCGCAGAAGAGCGCGTGGACCACGATCGAGTTCACCGGACGCATCGACCACGGCTTCACCGCCAGCTCCAACGGCGACCCGAACGAGATGCACATCGGGCTGATGGATGCCGGCGAATGCTTGATCGATGCCGTCGAGGTGCGCGCGGCGGGCGGCGCCAACCTCGTCAACAATCCGTCGTTCGAGAACGATACGCCCGACTGGCGTTTCATGGGCACGCACGACCGCTCCGCGATCGAGCCGGTCGCCGACGCTTTCGATGGCCAGCGCGTGCTCAGGTTACGCGCCTCCGACCGCGTCCACACCGGCATGAACGTCATCCGCGGCGCCATGAGCGCCACGCTGCCCAAGAGCGGCACCGGCACCATCCGTGCCCGTGTCCGCTGGATCTCCGGCTGCCCCGAGTTGCTGATCCGCACGCGCGGCAACTGGCTGGAAGCCTGTGCTCCGATTCTCACCACGCGCGCGCTCGGTTCACCCGGCCAACCCAACAGCCGCGCCGCCAACGCCGCCCCCGCGATCTATGACGTGATCCACCAGCCTCTCCTGCCGCGCACCGGTGAAGAGGTCACCGTCTATGCGCGGTTGCACGATCCCGACGGCCTCGCGCGGGCGTACCTTGTCTATCGCGTGCAAGGCCAGGCCGTCACCAACCGGGTGCCCATGCGGCCGTGTGCGGCCGGTTTTCTGTCGGCTAACATTCCGGCAGGGATGTCCGCAGGCGCGTTGGTCGCCTTTCATATCGAAGCTGCGGATTGCAGCGTGCCTACCGCCTACGCCCGCTTCCCGGCCAATGCCCCCGAACGCGAGTGCCTGATACGTTTCAGCGAACCGCTCGACAGCCGCGCCTTCGGCATCTACCGCTTCTGGATGACGCAGGAGAATATCGATTACTGGACTCGCCGCGAACGGGCCAGTAACGCGCCGGTCGACGCCACCTTCATCTATGGCAACGACCGCGTGCTTTACCATGCCGCCATGATGTACGCCGGCAGTCCGTTTCACAGCAACTATTCGTCGCCGATCGGCACCGGCACCGTTGATTACGAGGCGGTTTTCCAGAGCGATGACACCGTACTTGATGATGATGGTATGGTGCTCTCGACCGTCGGCAACCTCGGCAACGACGACATCGGCATCCGCGAGCAGTTTTGCTACTCGTTGGTGCAGGCGCTCGGGCTGCCGCATGTTCACCGCCGCTTTGTTCACGTCTACGCCAACGGCACCGAGCAGTTCAGTAAAAAGATCTACGAGGACACCGAGAAACCCAATGCCAGCTACATCAAACACTGGTTCCCGGAAGACGACGACAACGACCTCTTCAAGATCGACGACTGGTTCGAGTACACACTCGATATCTCGTCTTTTTCGATCATCACCGCGCGCCTGCAGCCGTATCGGACCGATGCGCCGGACGGTGGCGGTCAGGTGTTCAAAACCGGTCGTTACCGTTGGAACTGGCAAAGGCGCGGCTATGACAATTTCTGCGCCAATGACTACGCCAACTTCTTCTCGCTGGTCGAGATGCTTAACACGACCGATCCCGCCACCTACACGCAGCGCATCCAGCAGGAGATCAACCTCGACGGCTTCGTCGGCGTGATCGCCATGAACCAGTTCGCCGGCAACTACGACACCTACGGCTTCAACCGTGGCAAAAACATGTACCTCTACGACAGCGCTGCCGGCTGGCAACTCGTCGCCTGGGACCTCGATGTCTCGTTTGGCGCGAACCGTCCGCTGACCGATCCGATCAATCCCTCGCTCGCCACATTCATGACCGATGACCCGACGATGCGGACCTTCTTGAAACATCCCGTCGTGGCGCGTGTCTTCTGGCGGGCCATCGAGAAGTTGCTCGCCGCCTCGGCTGATCCCGCGCTGCGCACCTGGACACGCGCCAAGTACGATGCGCTACGCGCCGACGCCACTGTGCTCAACGGCGATTACAATGCCCATTTCGCAAATGTCGAGACGCGGCGCGCCAACGTGGCCAGTCAGCTCGCCGCCGCCAACGCCAGCGCATTCCGCGTGACGTCGCCGGCCGCAGCCACGTCGGAGGCCGCCGTCAATATTCTGACTCTCTCCGGTGATGCGCCCTTCGCGGTCACCACCCTGCGCATCAACGGTGCGGAGACTCCCGTCACGTGGACCTCGTCCACCATGTGGAGCGCACAGGTGGTGCTCAATAACGGTACCAACGCCTTCCAGATCGAGGCCTTCACCGCCGACGGTACACGCCTGCCCGGCGGTAACATCACCCGCACGATCGTCTACACCGGCACGCCGCTCGATCCGCTGGAGGGTTACCTCGTGATCAGCGAGATCATGGCGCATCCGGTCACCAACACCGCCGCGTACATCGAGATCGCCAACCGCTCAGCCTCAACATGCATGAACCTGACCGGCGTCTATCTGGAGGGAGCGGTTTCCTTCGCCTTCCCCAGCGGTACACGCTTAGACCCCGGCGAGTGCCTGATCATCGCGGCTGACCCTGATGCGATTGCGCAGGTCTACGGCACCGGTGCGCGGCAACGGGTCGTCGGCACCTACAGTGGTGTCCTGCCGTTGGCTGGCACCCTGCGCCTGCACCGGTGCGCGACGGGCTTCGAGCCTGACGACCCAATGCTTGACCGCGTGACTTACGGCGACCGCTATCCTTGGCCCGAGGCTGTGCCGCCGGGCACCGCCCTGCAACTCATCAACCCCGCGCTCGACAACAACCGACCAGCCAACTGGGCGGCGGGAAGTGCCGTCACCAGCAACACCGTGACCGTCGTGCCGTGGGCGCACATCTGGTCCTATCTCACTGACTATCCCGGCGACACATGGACCGCGCCCGCCTTTAACGACGCGGCGTGGTCCACCGGTCCCGGCCCGCTGGGCTTCGAGTCCGACCCGCTGCCGATCCCGCTCGCCACTACCATCCCCAAGGTGAGCGGACGCGTCGCCTACTACTTCCGCACGAAGTTCGCTTACAGCGGCAATCCCGCCAACGCCACGCTACGGCTCACCTACATGCTCGACGACGCGGCCGCCTTCTATCTTAACGGCGAAGAGATTCACCGTTCGTCGTTGATGCCTGTCGGTCCGCTGACCGACAGCAGCGTCGCGACCACACACATCCAGCCGGAAGGCCAAATACAAGGGGTCTTTGAGTTGCCCGCCACCGCCCTGCACAACGGCCTTAACACCCTGGCTGTCAGCGTCCATCAGAATCAGGGTGCCAGCTCTGACCTCGTATTCGGCATGACGCTCGATATCATGACGACCTCAATCGTCACATGTACACCAGGCGCGTCCAACGTCTCCTCGCTGACGCCCACGGCCCTGCCGGCGGTCTGGCTCAACGAACTCCAGCCGCGTAATCTGACCGGTGCCGTCGACAACGTCGGCGAGCGTGAACCGTGGGTAGAACTCTACAACAGCGGCACCAACGCGGTGGCGCTGGATGGCTGGACACTGTCCACAGCGCAGAGCGACCCCGGTTGGAGTTTCCCGCTCGACACCTTGATCGACCCCGGCGCATTCCTGCGTGTCTGGCTTGATGCCGAACCCAACGAGAGCGCCCCCGGTCACCTGCACGCCAGCTTCCGCTTCGATTTTGTTTCCGGCACGCTGCTGTTGCGTGCGCCGCTCGATGGCCGCACGGTGGTGGTCGATGCCTTAGAGATTACCGATTGCGCCGATGACGCGGCATGGGGCGCTTGGCCCGATGGCTCGCCGGACCAGCGCCGTTGGCTCCACCCCGCCACGCCCGGCGCACCCAACCGCGCCGACCGACCGCAGTGCTGCATTGTGGTCAACGAGTTCATGGCGCAGAACGACCTCTTTACCAACCCGCTTACCGGCAAGAAGGATGATTGGTTCGAGCTGTTCAACGATGGTACGGAACCGGTCGATCTCGGCGGCTGGGTCGTTACCGACACCCTGACCAGCGAATCGCCGCCGATGCCGGACCTGCGCACCTCCAAAGCGCTGGTCATCCCGTCAGGTGTGGTACTCGCGCCCGGCGCGGCACTGCGTATCTGGACCGGTGCGAAAGACGCCGCATCGCTGCCGGTCGACCCCGCGAATCTCCAGGCGCCCTTCGGCCTCAGCAAGAGCGGCGACCGCATCTGTCTCTTCACACCGACGCTGGCACTGGCCGATCGCCTTGAGTACGCGACCGAACAGATCGGCACCGCCAGCATGGGCCGCTGGTTCAACGGCGCATCTGGCGATCTCGTACGCTTCGACAACCCGACCCCCGGCGTGCCCAACCGCAACCCACGCTTCACGGAAGCGCTGATCGCGCAGCCCGGCCCCTACGTCTTGCGCGAGGAGGAGCCCTTCACCTGCACCAACACCCTCGCGGTGACGCGGCCCGCCGCTTTCACCTTCCGTCTTTTCCCGACCGAAGGCGACGCACTGCCCGAGGGCCTTCAGTTCGACACCGAGAGCGGCGTGCTGACCTGGACCCCGAGCGAAGCGCAAGGCCCCGGCCTCTACGCATTGCGCCTCTGCGGCTTCTTGGTTGACGGCTTGAGCGTAGTCGGCTGTGACGAAACCCTGCTGACCCTGTGCGTGCTGGAAACACCCAGCCGCCCGCAACTCGGTCCGCTTGCGGATATCACGGTCGACGAAGGCCAGATCGCCGCTTTCACCGTGACCGTCACGCGCGCGGAAGAGATACCGCCTTATCCCACCACGACGCGCCTGCGGCTGGAGGGCGCGTTGCCCTCGAACGCCGTCTTCAATGCCGAAACCGGCGTGTTTACTTGGCAGACAGATGAACCGGACGGACCGGGCGATTATCTTATCACCGTGATCGCCGAGGACGCCGACGATCCGAGCGTCTTCAGCACCGCGCAGGTGACCATCCGCGTCAACGAGGTCAACCGGCCCTTCACCTACGTTTCGCCCACCACCTTCATGCTCTGGCGAGAAGAGCCCTTCTCCGTGCGACTGCGTTACAACGATCCCGACCTACCGCCCAACGTCTTCACCTACAGGTTGTCGTCCGATGGTCCAGAAGGACTGACGATCGACTCCGAGACCGGACACGTGCAGTGGCAGCCGCGCGCCGACCAGACCGGATCATTCAGCTTCCGCGTACGCGCCTTCGACGGTGCCGGCGCAGCGCTGAGCACGACGATCAGGCTAGTGGTCGACACGCGCAATCTGAGCGTTACCGCGCTGACGACGACTGCGGCGGGCGACAACCTAGAACTGAAATGGGCGAGTAAACCGCACACCTTCTACACCATTGAATGGTGCGCGGACCTGACCGCTCCCGTCTGGCTTCCGGTCAACGCAGACACGCCGGTCGCGGGTACCGGTGCCGTGCTCAGTTACACGCTTGATCCGGCCGCACTGAACTTGCCCGCCCGCGCCTTCTTCCGCATCCGCCAAACACGCGAGTGAGGCGGCTCGCGGTCCAGTCCTGTGGGCGGTGTTTACACCGCCACTGTCGGCAACCTGGCAGCCGAGCAGCGCCAAACAAACTCATGCACTAACACGCTCTGGCTTGTTTGAGTAGGTTCTGCCTGTTATAGTATATGTGTCCTATACCGAAAGGCCCGCATTATGAAAAAAATCACTGGTCTTTTGCTTCTGGCGCTGATCGCCGGATGCACCTGCCCCTTCCGTAGCTCGGAGCGGGATCTCACGCAGTACGTGAACCCCTTTATCGGCGCGGCCGACAACGGCCACACCTTCCCCGGTGCCTGCTTCCCGTTCGGACTGGTGCAGCCCAGCCCCGATACCGGTAACTGCACCTGGGCCTACTGTTCCGGCTACATGTACCTTGACGAGAAAATCTGGGGATTCTCGCAGACCCACCTCAACGGAACGGGTTGCCCCGACCTCGGCGACATCCAGCTCCAGCCGTTCACAGGACCGATCGAGCGTGAAAATTATCACAGCCGCTACCGCAAGGAGACGCAGCAAGCCAAGCCCGGCTACTATGCAGTGACCTTGGATGACTTCGGCGTGGACGTCGAACTGACCGCCTCGCCGCGTGTGGCCTTCCACCGCTACACCTTCAAGGACGCCGCGCCCGCACGTCTGCTGGTCGATTTGCAGTACGGCATCGTCAGCGGCAAGGATGCGCTGCGCACGCACATTCTGGCCAGCGACGTGACGGTCGAAGACGCCATGACGATCAGCGGCCACAACCAGGTTCAGGCATGGGTTAAGCGCCACTACTTCTATGTCATCAAGTTCGACAAGCCCTACGCCGCGATCCGCCAACTCCCGGCGCAGAAGGGCGAGAAGGCCCCGCGCTATGTGCTGGACTTCGATCTCAAGCCCGGCGAGACCTTGCAGGTCAAGGTGGCGCTCTCGACGGTCAGCGTCGATGGAGCCAAAAAGAATCTGGCCGCCGAGATCCCGCATTGGAACTTCACGAAGGTACGCGCTCAGACCAAAACAGCGTGGAACGCCCTGCTCTCGCGCGCCAAGATCGAAGGGACGCTCGATCAGAAGGAGAACTTCTACACCGCGATGTACCACCTGTTCATCCAGCCGAACAACATCACAGATGTGGACGGACGCTATCGCGGCGCAGACGACAAAGTACTGACCGCGCCGGACAAGACCTACTACTCGACGCTCTCGCTCTGGGACACCTACCGTGCGGCGCACCCGCTCTACACGATTCTGGCACCCGAGCGCGTGAACGGCTTTGTCAAAACCATGATCGCGCACCACAAGGCGCAGGGCTATCTGCCGATCTGGACGTTGTGGGGCAAGGAGAACCACTGCATGATCGGCAACCACTCGATACCGGTCATCGCCGACGCCTACCTCAAAGGTTTCCGCGGCTTCAACGCCGAGGCCGCGTTCGACGCCGTCAAGACATCGCTCACGGTCAATCACCCCAAGTCAGACTGGGATGTCTACACCCGCTACGGCTATCTGCCGTTCGACATCATCAAGGGCGAAAGCGTTTCGCGCACGCTGGAGTATGCCTACGATGACTATTGCGCCGCGCAGTTCGCCAAGGCGCTGGATAAATATGACGACGCAGAAACCTTCTCCAAGCGGGCGGGGTTCTACAAAAACCTCTTCTGCCCGGAAACCGGCTTCATGCGCGGTCGCGACTCCAAGGGCAACTGGCGCACGCCGTTCGATCCGATGAAGCTGAACCACGGCGAGCACAGCGGCTATGACTACACCGAGGGCAACGCTTGGCAGTATACCTGGCATGTGCAGCACGACCCCGAGGGGCTGGTCACACTCATGGGCGGTAAGGCCGCCACCGCCGCCAAACTCAATACGCTCTTCACGCTCCCGACCAAGACCGAAGGCGCGGGCTTTGTGCTTGATGTCACCGGCTTGATCGGCCAGTACGCACACGGCAACGAGCCCAGCCACCACACGGCCTACCTCTTCAACTACGCAGGCCAGCCGTGGCGCACGCAAGAGCTGATCCGCGAGATTTTCGATACGCAGTACAAGAACAAACCCGACGGTCTGTGCGGTAATGATGATTGCGGTCAGATGTCCGCTTGGTATATCTTTTCCGCGATGGGATTTTATCCTTTCAACCCGTGCAACGACGGTTACGTGTTCGGCGCACCGCAGATCAGCAAGATCGCGCTGCGCCTGCCGCGCGGCCGCACCTTCACGGTCGAGGCGCGGAACCTTTCGCAGGAGAACAAATACGTGCAGAGCATCACGCTCAACGGCAAGCCATTCCCGGGCATGAAGCTCTCGCACGCAGACATCATGAAGGGCGGGACGCTGGTCTTTGAGATGGGCGCGGCGGCTCGTCGGTGACGTTTCAGTTTGGGTGCAAAAGTATGAAGATGCTTACAGTAGGTGCTTTTTTGTGTGTCGTCCTCGCTGCGTACGGAGAACCGTCAGCTCAGCCTGTGCGCGAGCCGGTTCCCGATGCGCAGCTCAGGTCCGCCTGCGACCGGGGCTGGGCGAAAATGATGGAGACCTGGGATCCGGTAACGTCGCTCGTCACGGGAGTGAGAGACAAATCGAAATCACCTCCGCCGCCGGACGCGAAGAACAACCTCTATCCGATGTACGACAAACGCCCGGGCGGGTGGGGGCCTCCCGGCGTGGGAGACGCGCCGCTCATCTGCGGAACCGCGCTTTCCGGACTCGTTGACAAATGGGACGTCACAAGCGATCCGGCGGTCAAGGCCGACGCCGCCAAGCTCGCACGAGGTGTATTGAACCTCGCGATCCTCCACGGCTACAAGGGGTTCGTCTGCCGCGGCTTCTGCAATGACGGCAAAACGACGGTGTCGCTCTCGAGCCGCGACCAGTACACGCACTGGGTGCATGGGCTCTGGCGCTACTGCAATTCATCGATGGCCGATCCAGAGATCGTCAAGGGGTATCGGGAGCAGATCGTCGAGGTGGCGAAGTTCATGGAGGAGCGCATCACTGCGGAGAACCAGTGGAACTTCGGGTATGCGGATGATTATTCCAAGCCCGACTACCGCACCATCTGTACGATGTGGGGTCCGGAAGTGTGGCCGCACGAGGCGGCGCGTCTGCCGATGATCTATGTTGCGGCTTACATGGCGACCGACGATCCGCACTGGAAGGAACTGTACGAGAAATACATCGACGAGGCGATCGACATTACGCTCAAGATCAAGTACGGCGGGTTCAAGAACAAGACTCAGGATCAGATACAGGGGCGGATGCCGTGTTATTCGCTCCTCCAGTGCGTGATCTCCTTCGACCCCATCCTCGCATACGAGAAGAATCAGAAGCGCCGGGACCGTATCCAGGAGGCCTTGGAGGTGTTTGCCGGGTTCGCCCGTAACCGGCAGATCCGGGCGCAGCGCGATCCGAAGTACAGGCCCTACGGCATGTGCTGGGACGGCGAGTTGCTGCTGGCGCAGTCGATGGTGCCGGGATTCCGTCCGGACGAGCCGTACCGCCGTTTTCTCGAGGATGCCGTGCTCAGGGAGCCGCCGGAACGGGCGGGCCTCTGCCGTACGGCGCATATTCTCGCCGCTTACTGGCGCTCGCGCCGTTTGTAATCAGGGTATTTTACGTGAGACCGAAAGGGGTTGCGGGCAAAGCCCGCGTCGGTCTGACACAAACGCCCGGCTCGTGGTCGGGCAGGACACAACAGAGGAGTTAAGATGCAACGAATGGGGTTCGTTTTAGCGGCTGGTGCCGCACTGTTCGCCGGGATGGTCTCGGCGGATGTCAGTTTGCCGAATATCTTTAACCACAACATGGTTTTGCAGCGCGGGCAACCGGTGCCGGTCTGGGGCTGGGCCGCGCCGGGCGAACAGGTGACCGTTTCGTTCGCGGGACAGACGCAGAAAACCGAGGCCGGCAAGGACGGCGCGTGGCGCGTGACGTTGGGGACGCTGCAAGCCTCGTCCGATCCCGCGACCTTCACCGTTTCCGGTGCAAATACGGTCACCTTCAAC
>JAKJHA010000064.1 GCA_022704125.1 Verrucomicrobiota bacterium
CGACAGCGGGCAATCTCATTCATGGTAGTGCTACGAGCGGGGGGGCGGGGGCGGTTCCACGATCCAAAACTATCCCTTCACCGGCATCCTGCCTGACCTGCCCGGTGTCTTGACGGGCAATGTGTTTATTGATGCGGACGGTGACGGCATCCGGACGGCAAACGACGGTCCGGTCACCAATTTGACCGTGGAACTGATCAATGCCGGCACGAATATGACGACCGTCACAAGCCTGTCAGGTGCCTACAGCTTTGAGAATGTGCCTGCAGGACCGGTGACGGTACTGGTCTCAAGAGTTAACGCCACACTCACCCACGTGCCGGCCAGCACCGACCCCGAGCGCAACCGGGCCTTGCCGGAGGATTCCACCCCGTATGCCTACATCACCTATACCGTGCCCTCAGGAGGCGGTGTGCTCTCGGGGGCAGTGTCCGAGCCTTTGAACGCGGGATTTCTTAATCATCCGATGTCGATAGAGATCGGCCTGAGTGTGTATGCCGATGCGGAGGGCGTGACAATCGAGATCGAGACGGTGGATGAAAACGGAAAGCATGACATCGAAATTTACGCATGGATCGACGAAGACTGGGTTGAGGTCGGGCGTGTGCCTTCAAGCGAG
Organism: Verrucomicrobiota bacterium; assembly: GCA_022704125.1. Classification (GTDB taxonomy): domain Bacteria; phylum Verrucomicrobiota; class Kiritimatiellia; order RFP12; family UBA1067; genus DUPH01. Next base: position 620 of record JAKJHA010000064.1, read on the forward strand.
GTCTACGGGGAAGGCTGCCGCCAGTATACGGTGCGCGCGAACGGCCTGACAGTCGGCGAATCGTACATATTCAGGGTCTTGGATGAAGCGGGGCACGAGCATATCCTGACGCAGACGGTAACGGTCAGGCACAACATTCGGATGACATCGATCCGGATGGAGATGCAGACGGCCAAAGTGCGTTTTGCCACGGAAGAGGGGCGTTCTTATGTCGTAAAAACCAGTTCTGATCTTGTGAATTGGACGGTTGAATACGTGAAATACCCCAGGGCGGGCGGAAAATGGTCAGACGAATTCTCGAATGCACCGTTCACCGCCGGCCCCGGCACGTCGACAGAAGTTGTCGTTCCCGTGAACGGCAGGAATCGGGTGTTTTTCAAAGCAGTGAAAACTAAGTAAAGGAGTAACAATGGCTTATCAAGAAGTGACGAGGACTGGATACGGAGACCGTCTGAAGAAGGCGCTGGGTGGCGTGGTCGGCGGTTTTGTAATGTTTATCGGAGGCACGGCGCTGCTGTTCTGGAATGAAGGGAACTTCGTCAAAACCAAAAAAGCGCTCGATGAAGCGCAGGGGGCCGTTGTGCCGGTTGAGCAGGTCGCCACCATTGATCCTGCCCTCGAAGGCAAGCTGATCCACGCCAGTGCCCGCGCTGAAACGCAGGACGTTCTGGAAGATGCTGAATTCGGTGTGAAGCAGACGGGGATCCAACTCCGCCGCAGCGTAGAATACTACCAGTGGGTCGAGGAGTCCCGCACCGAGACCCGTGATAAGATGGGCGGCGGCCAGGAACGGGTGACCACCTATACATACAAGAAAGAATGGCGCTCCAAGCCGGTGGATTCAGGCGCGTTCCGTGACCCCGAATACCAGAACCGCAACACCGTCTGGTTGACGTTTGAGGCGCAGACGTCATACGCGAAGAACGTTTCATTTGGCGCTTACACGTTGCCCCAGTTCTTTGTGGAGGCCATCGGTCAGGCCGAGAGCGCGAATGTCAGTCCCGCGCCTGAGCAGATTCAGACCTGGACAAAGAGCATGATCGAGCATCCGCGTTTTCCTCGCTCTCAAAATGTGACGAATGCGCCGCCTCCGGTCGTCCACGCCAGCGGAAACACCGTGTACTTCGGGCGTTCGCCCAGTGCGCCAGAAATCGGCGACGCCCGCGTGTCGTTTACTTGGGTGCCGCCGCATGAGGTTTCCATCATCGGCAAGGTTTCCGGCAAGACCTTTGTGAAGTTCGTGGCGAAAAACGGCAAGTCTGTCTCGCGTCTGGACGACGGGGTTCGGAGCGCGGAGGAGATGTTCGCCAGCGCCGCCAAGGAGAACGCCATGCTGACGTGGATTCTGCGGCTCGTCGGCGTGCTGTGCGTCTGCTTCGGCCTGAAGGCGATCTTCGGTATCTTGGAGGCACTCGCCAAGGTCATCCCGATTTTGGGCAGTATCGTCGGTGCGGGTGTCGGCTTGGTCTGCACCCTCGTCGGGCTGGCCTGGTCGTTCCTGTGGATCTCGATTGCTTGGCTCGCCTACCGTCCGCTGATCGGCATCCCGCTGCTGGTCGCATCCGTCGGTTGCGTTGTCTGGCTCAAAACCAAGGCCAAAACGAAGGGGTCTGAACCTGTGGAAACCGCTTCGTAAGCCTGACGAATGGATCAGTGCGGCGGCAAGCGGTATCCCGCGCGACGCCGCTTTTCGAGCGGATGGTTCGGAAAGCGGTGCCGCGACCCGCGCATAGCGCGGCTCTTGTCACCGCACTCCAAAATGTGCACGCCTTCCTGCCGCCAACCGTTCACATCCCATTTCTGTTCAAAAACGCTATCAAAATCAAAAAAGGAGTATCACATGATGAAAACCTCTCGTCTTTTTGTTTCCGTTGCCGCGCTCATTCTGTCCGCGTCGACGGTCGTTCACGCCGCAACCCTGCATGTCTCCGCCACAACCGGCGAAAGTGTGCGTAAAGCGGACGGCAGTAAGGAGAAGCCGTGGCGCGATCTGCAGGCCGCGCTGGACAAGGCGCAGCCAGGCGATACGATCCTTGTCGCCGCAGGCAACTACCTGGGCACCAGCGACCAAGGATTTCTGAAGATGACCATCCCGGTCAATATCATGGGCGGCTATACGGACGACTTTGCAAGCCGCGACGTGCTCAAGAATCTCACCATGGTGCAGCCCACTACTGCGCAGAACGGTACCTCGCGCTCGTTTGCCCTGCTGTCCATCGGTGACCCAGCCAAGCCCCGCTCGTTCAATGCTGGTGACGGCGGCGTCACCGTTGACGGGATCGTCTTCGATCGCGGGTTCTCGAACGGGTACCACCCGACGAAGGGCAAGCCCCAAGATGTCGAAACGGGGATGTTGATCAATCCTCCGGGTCAAGGCATCAACGGTGATGCGAAAAATGTGACGACGGTCGTCCAGCCGCTTATCTACTTCGGCAACGGATTCGGCAACGTGACGATCCGCAACTGCACGTTCGCCAACAGCGGCAATTACGCTATTCGCGGGTCATGGAGCCAAGGCAAGGTCGTCATTGAGAACAACGTGTTCATCAACAACACCTACGCTGGCATCGAACTGTCCGGTGGCGGCAAAAGCGGCGAGTTCAGCCTGACCATCGACTGCGCCTACAACACGATCCTCTTTAGCTGGGCGCGGACCAATGATCTGGGTGACATGGGGTACGGGTTCCGCTACATGAACAACGTCCACTCCGATGTCCACCACTGCATCATCGGTACTTCCACGCTCGGCGGCTTGGACCGGGCACGCATTGAGAGTTCAAAAGACCATGAGAAGATGAAGAAGACCGGTGCTGAGAACAACGCCTTCTTCCTGAACACACAGGGTGACCTCGTGCTTCCGGGCGGCGCCAAGTGGCTGTTTGTCCGGGCCAAGAACTTCGAGGATCGCGAAGAACTCTACAAGTACGAAGGGAACGCAGAACTCCCAGCGGAAGCGCTCAAGGGCAAGATCAACGAGGCCTACCTGAACGGCTTCGTCAGTGCGAACAACTCCGAATCGGTTCTGCTGGATCGCAATTCGCCTGTCAATCAGGTCCGCAGTGCGTTCGGGATGAATCTGCAGGCTACGGGAACGACCCGCGTGGATATGTTCGCCAACCGCTATCCTCTGACTGATGCCCTGAAGCTCTTCGGCGCGGTGGAGGGCAAAGGCGCGCAGATGCCTAAATGATCTTCCTCGCGCGTGGCGCGGAGAAGACATTTAGGACTTAGGAGTTAGGAATTAGGAGTTGTCCGCTTGGGGGTTGAGCGTCCTTGGCGGCGCTCCGCAAGCCTGACTCTGGACGGGACGAGCGTCTGCTCGTCCTTGCTCCGTCTTTTTCGTGCAGACGGTTCGGAAAACAGTGCCGCGAGCCACACAACAGGGGTCACGTGTTTTGTCAGGGTAACAGCGACTAAGGTGTGTCGACTAAGTGTAATATGAAACCTGAAACCAAGCGAATACGCGCATAAAATCGTCAGGTGGCGGTGCGTGGAAATCGAGCGCGACACCGCTGATGGGATGCGTGAAAGCCAGATGCGCCGCATGTAGCATCTGCCGTTGCGGCGGCTGCGGCAGACGCCGGTCGGCCGCTGACCGGCCGTACAACGCATCGCCGACCAACGGACACCCCAACGCCTGCATGTGGACGCGGATCTGATGGGTGCGGCCGGTCTCGATGCGGCAGCGCACCCAAGAGATGTCCTGCCCCAAGCGTTGCTTCAGCGTGTAGTGGGTGACCGCTCGCCGCCCATTGGTACGTACCACAGCCATGCGTTTGCGGTGTACCGGATGCCGACCGATCAGCCCGCTCACGGTCCCCGAATCGTGCGGCGGTGCGCCGTGTACCAGCGCATCGTACTCCTTGATGATCTCCCCTCGTTGAAACAATCGCACCATGCCCGCCATCGCTGTATCGTTCTTCGCGACCACCAACAGGCCGGATGTCTCCTTGTCTAGCCGATGGACAATGCCCGGGCGTTCCACGCCGCCGATGCCGCCTAGGTCGCGGCAGTGGTGCAGCAGGGCGTTGACCAACGTGCCGTCGGCATGTCCCGGCGCGGGATGCACCACCATCCCGGCTGGTTTGTTGAGCAGCAGCAGGTCGCGGTCTTCGTAAAGAATGTCGAGCGGGATCGCCTGCGGTTGCGGGATCGCTGGCTGCGGCGGGGGCACATCGATCTCAAACACCTGTCCCGCTTTGATCGATGCGTTGGCCTTGACCGTCGTCCCCCCTGCGCACGTCACCCGGCCCTCTTTGATCAGTGCCTGGATGCGCGCGCGTGACAGTTCGGAGGTCTGCGCGGCGAGCCAAGCGTCGAGCCGACCGGTCGCGCCCTCCGGCACCGTGAAAACCAAGACGGTTTCGTCCTCGTCCTCTATGTTTTCAAAAAGCTCTTCTTGCATGAAACCTCGCTAGGGTTCCGGACGGAACGTCAGCAGGAAGCCGCCGTCCTGCGCCAAGTCCAGCGCAACGCGCACATCCGGTGCCTGCTCCGTGAACGTCTCTTCGACGACCTCACCCTCTTCACCGACAATCGGGTCGCGCAGGATTTGAACCGTGTACCGCAGTGCCCGCAATTCGACCGGCGTGCGCAGCCAAAGGTCTTCAAAGCGTACCGTCAGCGTTTTTGACGCAGCGGTGATGCCGGCTACGCGCCACACCTTGCCCTGTCGGCGTGCCCCGACCGCGAATTCGCCCGGCTCACCGCGCATCAGCCAAAAAGCGTCGCAGGGCGTGCCGCGATCGATCAGCATCATAAACGCCGCGCGGTAGGCGGGCGTGAGTGTCGCGCCGAAAGTCGGCTCCGGCAATGCGGCTTCGGTGAACGGCACCGTAAAGAACAGATGCTCGCAGCCTTGCTTACCGTCTGCGACCTCCAGTTCCGCGATATGCTCCAGGGCCGGGAAGCGGCTCTCCGCCAGATCGCCCGGACGGTCAAAGGAGGCCGTGCGCCGCTCCGATCCCTGCATCCAGCACGCGACCACCTTGCCGTCTGCTGTGAACCGCACTTGCGGTCGCTCCGGCACAATCTCCGCCAGCGCGGCGTGGAGCGACGGGTAGACGGGTATGCGGTGCTTATTGCAGAAGGCGCGGGTCTGCTCGTTGAAGTGCGCCTCATTGTGGATCAGCACGGCGGCGATCCCGGCGTTCACGCCGGCCTCAAGATCGCTCAGCCGGTCGCCGATCATCCAGCACTGCGCGGGGTCCAGTCCGTCGGCGGCGATGCGTTCGAGAATGAATGCGGGCGAGGGTTTGCGGTAGATGGCAGGCTGTTCCGGCGTTTCCGGCGCGATGCACACCGCCGTGAATCCCGGCTCGGGCAACGCCAGCAGTTCCATCATGCGCGCGTTGACCGCCTGCGCCTGCTCCAACGTATAGTAGCCGCGTCCGATCCCGCTTTGGTTGGTGAAGAGGTAGAGGTGATGGCTGGCGCAAACGCGTTGCAGCGCTTCCTTTGCGCCGTCCAGCAGCTCGACACCGTCCGGATCGCTCAGATAGCCCATATCGCGGATGATGGTACCGTCGCGATCTAGGAAAAGCGCGGATCGGGTTTTGGCGGAGTGTGCGGCTTGCGGCATGGACGGGTTCAGGTTCCTTGGGTTCGGGCGGCGTGGGCCAGAATTTCATCCGGTGTGGCGGTGTCGGTGCCGAGTTTGCCGACCACCACGCCGGCGGCGAGATTGGCCAGTGTTGCGGCGCGCTCAATGTCCGCGCCGGTGGCCAGCGCGGCGGTCAGCGTGGCGATCACGGTATCGCCTGCGCCCGAAACGTCAAAGACCTCGCGCGCGGTTGTGGCGAGATGGCGGCCGGGACGGCCGCCGGTGCTGAGCAGCATGCCGTCGGCACCCAGAGTCACCACCAGATGCTCCGGCGCGAACCGCTCATGGAGGCGCGCGGTCACTTCGGCTTCCGGGAACGCCCTGCCTTCTGTGCCCTGCATGCCAGCAAGCTGGAGGGCCTCGTTGCGGTTGGGCGTCATCAACGACACGCGCGCGAAATGCAGGTCCGGTCGCGGTTTGGGATCGATCGCCACGATCTGTCCGGGGCGCGCCATCTCTTGCACGCGACGGACCAACTCGCTGGTGACGACTCCTTTGGCGTAGTCCGAAAGAATCACGGCATCTGCCGCCACGATCCTGTCGCGCAACGTCTCGAATGCCGCCTCTGGCATGGCGTAGGCCTCCGGCCGCTCCTCGCGGTCGATGCGGCACAACTGCTGGTTGCGGCACATGACGCGGGTCTTGACGATCGTGGCGACATGCCCGCTACGGCAGGCCGCGTCGCAGCTTACGCCGCGTTCGGCTAGATTTGCCTGGAGCATCCGCCCGTTCGCATCGGTGCCGAAAACACCGGCGACTTCCACCGCGACACCCAGCGCGCGCAGGTTGGCCGCCACGTTCGCGGCGCCGCCCGCTGTGTAGGCGTCATGACCGACCTTGACGATCGGCACCGGTGCCTCCGGCGAGAGGCGCACGGCATCGCCCCATACGTAGTGATCGAGCATCAGGTCGCCCACCACCAACACATGCAGGCGGGCGATTGCATCTAAAAGCTGTTGCATACGGGTAGTGTCGAAAACCCCCGCGCCGGTGTCAAGCCACAAGCTTAGTTAAGGAGCATCACCGTGCCGCCGTTGCCGCGCCGCACGGTCAGCAGGCCCGTGCCGGAGAAGCGCGAGGCGTCTGTTCGCTGCGCGCCACTTCCCGGTGCGCCGTACGTGCCGCCTGGCCGCTGTTTATCTCCGAACCAGAGGGTGTCGACCGTGACGTTCACGTTGTTCGGGAGATCGATTACGCCCGTGCCGTTCTCCGCGAAGGTAACGGCTGCCGCGTCGCAGAGGGCGGTGTTGTTGGAGAGTGAGAGCGTGCCGCCCGCCACGACGACCTGAACAGCATTGAGCCCTAAACTGCCGGTCGCAGTGACGGCCAGCACGCCGTTGCTGACAACCACGGCACCGGAGAGGGCGTTGGTCTGGCCGAGGGTGAGCGTGCCGCTGCCGTCTTTGATGAAGGTGAGCGGCCCGCTCATGATGCTGCCGACGTACGTGTAGCGACTGGCGGTATTGCCGTTCAAGATCAGCGTGGAGGGCGTGTCGCAAAGGATCCGCTGGTAACCTTCGTTCGGCCCGCCGTCGAAGGCGTCCCAGTGTTGGTCGGTGATCCGGCTGAGTGCGAGCGTACGACCGTTGAGGTCCAGCGTGGCTTTGTTGCCGACATTGTTGGCCCCCTTGCCGATGGCTAGCGTGGGCGGCGTTACGAAAGCCGCATCGGCCTCAAGCCGGATGGTGCCTTCGGGGAGCCCGATGCCGGTTACCTTGTTGTCCGATGAACGGATGACCAACGTCCCTCTGTCGTCACGGTTGAAGCTTGCCGTGGGCATCGCGAGGCGGCTGTTCAAAATGACAGTCCCGGCGTCGCGGAAAGAGACCGTCACCGTGCCGACGTTGGTGATGACGGTGCGTCCGAGCGAGCCGATCGTGAAGGTGCTGCCGTTGGCACTGCCGATCTGCAATTGGCCGTCTGCGGCGATCAGGATGTCGCCGTCCCAGCAGGCGGTACCACCGTCGAGCGACCACAGGCCCGCGCGCCGTCCGCTGCCGCCGGTGACGGTCAGGGGTTCGTCGGTCACGGTGACGCCGTCGGCGATTCTCAAGCGGTTGTAGCTGCTCGATGTGCCGCCGCGCAGCACGGTGCCGCCCACTGTCGAGCCGAGTGCGCGGTCGTTGTAAAGCGTGAAGGTCTTGACCTGATCCGCATAACCGAGCGTCGCGGTGCCGTCAAACGTATTGGTGCCGCGCAAATCGGCTGAACTGCCGAGCGTGATGTCGCCGGGGCCCTCGATAACCGCCGTCGCCAACTGGGAGAAGGTGTTCGCGCCGGGCCGCACGGTGAGCACTGTGCCGATGGCAAGAGTGCCGTCCAGCGTTAGTGTACCGCCGCCCTCATACGTGCTGCCGACGATCTGTCCGACGTTCAGGATGCTGTACTGATGCCGTCCTTTGAGCGTCAGTGCGGCGGCGCCGAGCTTAGCCACATAGCGCGCGGTGAGTGTGTGGTTGTCGGTGTCCAGCGTATAAGCGTTATTGGTCGTGGCCAACGTGATGTCGCGCGGTGTCACGTCCGTCGCGAGCAGCACCGGCACGGAGGCGACGCCGCTGTCGTCAAACAGCACATCGGCACCGTCACTGAAAGACGCGTCAGCGGGTAGCCAGTTGCCGATCAAGAAATCCCAAGTGTTGGCAGCGGCGTTACCCTGCCAGGTCATGCGCGGCACGGTGCCCGAGCCGGTCACCTCCAGCGTGATGGCAGTTGCGCCGATCGCCAAGCTGACATTGGGATAGGAGACGGTCAGGGCGAGAGTGCCGTCGCCGCTGTAGGAGGGATAGGTGATAAGCGGGTAGCTACCGGGGGGTAGTCCGCTTTCGGGCATGGTGATGGTCACGGAACCCGCGCCGAGAAGCGCGAGCGGCCCGCCCAGCGCGAGGCAGTCGGAGGCACCGTCAGCCGGGGCGCGCAGATCGAAGGACATCTCGGCCGCGTCGAGCGTCACGCCCGCCGCGTGCGCGAGCGTGAGCGTGCCGTACCCGTTACCGGCGAGCGCAAGTCCGGCACCGGATGCGAAGGCCACGGCACTGTAGACGGTGCCGGTGCCGCCGAGGGCTGCGCCGGTGGCGACGGAGAGCGTGGGGCTTGCATTTGTGGTGCTGTTGATCAGCAGCGCGCCGGCGCTCACGATGGTGGGCCCTGTGAAGGTGTTGGTGGCCGTCAGGATCAGCGTGCCGGGGTCGGTCTTGGTAAAAGGCCCCTCGCCGCCGATCAGGCAGTCGATGGTCGTGGTGGTGTCTCTGGCGATTTCAAAACGGCCGCCGGGGGTGGCGTGCGTGGCTGAGTCGGTCACGTTGTCGAGCCAGATGCCGCGGTTGGGATCGTCGAGTGTCAGGGTGTTCTGGACGCGCAAGACCGCGCCTCTTATCATCAACTGTTGGGGGTTCCACGCCGGTGGGTTGCCGCCTAGATTGTTCTCATCAAAGAGCGTGAGTTTACCAGTGCCGGACATCGTGACAGGGCCGGTGAAGGTGGTGTTGTCGGCTCGTAGTGCGATTTCTTTCAGGTCGCCCGGGGGACGCGGCATGCGCAGTTCCAGTGCGCCGCTGCCCGCGAGCGTGGCGTAAATGTGGATGAGGCGGCGGTCTGGTTCCGTACCGGTGAAGAGGACCGCCGACGCATCCGCCGGGATGGTGATGTTGCCGTAGATCTTGGCGGTGGTTTGCCCTTGGCCGTTGTTGATCGCTCCGCGCAGGATCATGGCGGGGACTGTGATCGAGGTGCCGTCAGGACCTTTCCACATAACGGTGCCGGTGACGGTCAGCAAGTCACCAGCGAAGGTGTGGCTACCCGTGGTCGGCGTGCGCATCATGCGGTTGGCCACGTAGGTCTCCCCGGCTTTGGGCGCCTGTCCGTCGTCCCACTGCGCACCGGTGTTGAATGACGAGGCGCCATACGCGTCATCGCCTTTCATGGTGTGCTCGGCCGCCCGCACCAAGTTGGCGCAGCAGAGAGCGGCTGCAACGGCTAACGTGTGAAGCATTGAAGAGCGGATCGATTTCATCGTAGTTGTTCCTTCTTTTTCAGTTTCGCTTCCATCTCACGGAATCCACGGGCAACATCCAATTTCCAACCCTTAAACAGTGCATGTTATGCGAGGGGGGAAAAGCAATCAAGCCCAAAAGTGCAATGGTTTCATGATTGCGTGTCTGGAGCGATTGTCCTACAATCCCCCGCATTC
>JAKJHA010000065.1 GCA_022704125.1 Verrucomicrobiota bacterium
ACCCCGTTTTGGACGTGCGGATCGCCACGGATGGTGTGTCCGGCCCCATCACGTTGGAGACGGCGACAGGCGCGAGCATCTTCAACTTGACACAGGCGTCCGCCACGCCCGCCACAGTGTCCATGACCGGCCAGACGTTGACAACGCTTGCGGTGCGCATCGCCGAGGAGGGCGCTGCTTTGACCTTGGGCGAGATGCCCGGCGAGGGTGTGCTGAAGAAGGGAACCGCATTCGACGAAATCCTGTTTGACAACCGCTCTTCTCATCCGCTCACGGTCAATGCGGCGTTCAGCGAAAGCGAATCGGATACAACGTTGACCAAGCGCGGTAGCGGCACGGTCAACTTGAGCGGGCCCGTCACGATGTCTGGTCTGACGTGCGTGCTTGAGGGTGAGTTGGTGTGGGGCGCACTCCCCGAGGATTCGACGCACACGATCGGCAGTTTTGTCGAGATGACCGGCGGTAAGGAGACGCCGGTCACGGTCAGGTTCAACGGCGCGTCGCAATTGACCGGAGTCGGCGACTTCTGGGTGGGTACGAATGCCGGCGACCGCTGCGTGGTGGTGCTGGACGGAGGACTGAGCGTTCAGGCGTTACCTGGGGAGACGGGCCGAAAAATGTACGTCGGTAACGGACTCGGCGTATCCGGCGCGATCATTCAACATTCGGGTGTGCTCAACGTCAGCACGGGCGTGTCGGCCGCAGCCTTCCATGTGGTGGGTAATAGCGGTGGCTACGGTTACCACCGCATCACGGGCGGCGAGTTGTGCAGCGGCGAGGTCGCAGTCGGCGGTCCCGGTACGGCCGGTGTCGGTAACGCCGCCGTGATGGATCTGTTCGGGGGCAAGGTCACGCTGGATAAATGGTGTCTGCTGGTCGGGTGGACCAGAGGAGTGGCCGCGCTGAATCTTTTCGGCGGTTCGTACGGCGGTGGCGACGCCGACGGCGGCGAACTGCTGCTAGGGTACGCCAATAATCACAATATCACCGCTCAGGTCAATCTTCTGGGGTCTGACGCCAAGATGTTTGACCGCGGCGCTTCGCTGACCCAGAAGAGGATCAACCTTGCGCGCGGCGGAACCAATATCCTTGGAGCGGTGAATCTGAATGCCGGCGAACTAACGCTCTATAAGGCGGATGCTTGGTTCGGTAACAACACGCCGAATACCACGACGCCCACCCACTTCAACTTCAATGGCGGGCTGCTCAAGGCTGCGGCAACCACCACGACACTTATACAGGGGCTGACGGCGGCGTATGTGCGTCCGGGCGGCGCGCGGATCGATACGGACGGGTACAACGTCACGATCAATCAGCCGCTGGTCGCGCCGACGGGTTACGGTTTGAGCACTGTCGCGCTGGCGTCCGGGGGCGCGGGCTACATCGGCGCGCCGGCTGTACTGGTCAGCGGCGGGGCGGGTATCGGCGCGACGGCCATCGCGCTGGTTGACCTGGAGCCGGAGAGTCCCCTCTGCGGCCAGGTGACGAACATTCTCGTGACCGCCGCCGGTAGCGGCTACGGTACCGGGGATAAGCTGAGCGTGGAACTGCGCGGCGGGGGGTGCCTCACGCCTGCGGTCGTGGGGCAGGTCACGCTGGCCGAGAACATCAGCGGGGGTTTGGTCAAGCTCGGTAACGGCACATTGACACTGGGCGGCACGGGCACCTTCACGGGCGGCACGACGGTCAGCGGTGGCACGCTGAAGTTCGGGTGCGTCGACGCCCTGTTGCCCGGCAGCGCCATTGTCGTGGAGGAGGAGGGGACGCTTGATCTCGGTGCGTTCACGGTGACCAACACGGTCAGTGGCAGCGGCCCGGTGGTGAACGGGACGCTCTACACGGAGTTCTCGCCGGGCGGTACGCCTGCCATTGGCACCCAGTTGATCACGACCGGTCAGGGGGGCCTCTTGGAAGGCGTGTATCTGCTGGACGTGACGGCAGACGGCACCTGCGACAAGCTCACGCTGAACGGGGATGTCGATGTCTCCAGCGTGGTTTTACGTGTGGTGGATGCGACGCAACTCAACCGGAGAAAGCGCTATGCGGTCGCTCAGTTCTCTGCGCAGACGACGGGCATGTTTATCACATCCAACTTGCCGGACGATCGCTGGCATCTGCAGAGGGCGGAAAACGGCACGGTCTGGCTCTATTTCTCTGACGGCATGGTTTTCATGCTGAAATAACGAGGGGGACGATTTTAGGTGTAATCGGTTAGTGACAGGGGTCATGCGAGCCAAGCGCGCGGCCCATTTCGGCGTCACAAGTCAGGCGAAAAGATTTGGAGTGCGGCGGCAAGCGGTATTCCGCGCGACGCCGCTCTTTGAGCAAGAGCGCAGCGGCAGGGCGGTGTGCAAAAGCGGTGCCGCGAGCCGCACATCCCTACACTTCGTCCAAAACACTTCGTCGCTGGCGCAATCGACACTCCAAATTTTTCCGTCGCGCCGTGCGCGGCACGACAATCATGTCCAAAAAACGCATCCCACTTTCACCAGAAACGCATTGTCTTCGCACATCCCTGCCACCAACCGATCGCATTTTAGGTCGCATTTTAGGTTGCATTGTCGATTGACACCGCCCCATGTATAAGCTACCATGCGTTGATTGTGCTTTTTAGGGAATAAGAAGGGTGGGGGCTCCCCGCTCTTTTTTGTTGTGGAATCGTGAAGCGGAAGGCGGTGCAGTGATGAGTAATGAACTGCTGTCGATTATCAGTTATTTGGAGCGTGACCGCGGGGTGAATCGGGAGATCATCATCCAGGCGATCGAGTCGGCAATTCAGCAGGCCGCCCGTAAGAGCTTAGATGTTTCTGATGCCCTTCGCGTGGATGTTGACCGTAAGACCTTGAAGATCAGGGCGTTTGATACCGTCGTGGTCTCTGAGACGGAGAGCGGCGCAGGCTTATTGCCGTTGCGGCAGGCGCGCCAGTTGAAACGCGACGTGCAGCCCGGAGACACGCTGGACGTTGAGATTCCGCCCTCGCATTTGGGACGCATCGCCGCGCAGACGGCGCGTCAGATGATCTTGCAGAAAATTCGCGAGGCGGAACGCAAAAACGTTTATGACGAGTATAAAGACCGCATCGGTGACATTGTCAGTGGAACCGTCCGGCAGATCATTCACCGCGACCTGATTGTGGAACTGGGTAAGACCGAGGCTATCCTGCCGGGCAAGGAGCGCCTGCCCAACGAGGAGTATAGCATCGGTGATCGTCTGCGTGCGTATGTATACCGCGTGCAGTCCGGTGCGAATGGCCCGGCGGTGGTGTTGTCGCGCGCCTGTTCGGAGTTCGTCAAAGCCCTGTTCCGTCTCGAGGTCGCTGAGATCGCGGATGGCATTGTGGAGGTGATGGGGGTCGCCCGCGATCCGGGTTACCGCACAAAAATCGCCGTTAAGACGTTGGACGAAAAGGTTGATCCGGTCGGCGCGTGCGTCGGACTGCGCGGCGTGCGTGTGCGCAATATCGTGCGTGAGCTGAACGGCGAGAAGATTGATATCGTGCGCTGGAGCGAGGATATCCGACAGTACGTGACGCAGTCGCTGGCACCGGCCAAGCTGGAGTCGGTCACGATTGATCCGAACGAATCCCGCACGGTGCATGTGACCGTCGCGCCGGACCAGCTTTCGCTGGCGATCGGCAAACGCGGCCAGAACGTTCGCCTCACCTCGAAGCTTACAGGTTGGCGCGTCAATATCCAGAAGAGTGGCGAAGAGATGTCCTTTGAGGAACAGCGCGAAACTGCGGTCAAGGATCTGGCCGAGGTGTTGGACATCAGCGAAAAGACAGCTTCCACTCTGGTAGCGAATGGCTTCCTGACGACCGATGGCATCATCGAGGCCGAGATGCCCTATTTGCAGGAAGTAACGGGACTCGACGAAGAGACCGTGAATAAGATCTGGGCTGCGGCTCGGGCTGCGAGCGGCTTGGACGAAGCGGGAGAGTAGGAGAGTTATGATAAGGGTATGTGAACTTGCGAAAAAGATGAGGACTTCCAGTTTGGAGGTTCTCAAGCAGGCCGATGCTTTGGACATCGAGGCCTATTCGCCGCTTTCTCAACTCGACACGGCGGACGCGTCGCGTCTGCAGGAAGTGTTTGCCAAGCGGAGCTCGAACGATATCGAGGCGGAAAACGCAGCACGCGCCGCCCGTTATCAAGAGAAGCGGGCTGCCGCTGCGACACGGCGCGCGGCGCAGTTACAGACCGAGCTTGCGGTTTTGGAGGCTAATCGCGCCCGTGCGCTGGAGATGGATGCCAAGGCCCGTGGTCTCGCCCCGGAGGTGCCCGTAGTCGAAGCACCGGCCGAGACGCCGGCAACGCCAGCCGCGACACCTGCGGTACCCGCTGCTGCGCCTGTCTTGGATCTTGTCACTCCGGTTGATCCGGCAGCCGCCACGCCTGCGCCGGCAGCACCAGCCGCCAAGGTCAAGACAGCCACCAAGGACGCCACCAAGGATGCCGCTCCTCCGGCTCGGGCGGCTACGCCGGCGACCAAGGTTGGCGATCGTGCCGCCAAGACTGTGGCCAAGACCGCCGCCAAGCCAAAACCGCCCCGTTATGCGGACGACGACGAGCTTGGTCCCGAAGATGATCTCGCCTCTGCGTTCATTGACCGGATTTCCAAAGGATCCTCCCGCGAGTTGCCCAAGGCAACCCGGACGCAAGTGCAAAAGAGCGGACGCGAGAAAGAGTCCGGACGTATTGCGGCGCGTGGCACGCCGGGGCAGCGTCCAGGCGTGCGCGCGCCGTCCCAGCGAGATACGTCGGTCCCGCCGGATCGCGTGATTCCGTTGCGTGGCGCGGTGGTCGTCAAGGAACTGGCTGAAAAGCTGGGGCTCCGACCTAACCGTCTGATTGCCGATCTCATGCAGTTGAATATCCTGGCCTCGATCAATCAGCGCGTGGAACTGGATGTCGCGCAAAAGGTCGCGGAGAAGTACGGATTCAAGATTGAACTTGAGCGTGCCAAGCGTTCGGTTGAACGCCGCCCGGTGTTGCGCAGCGAGGACGCGGACGATGACATTCCCGAAGACAAGCCTGAAGACATGCTGCCGCGTCCGCCGGTCGTCACCTTCCTCGGCCATGTGGACCACGGCAAGACCTCGCTCATGGATCGCATCCGTAACACGCATGTGGTGAAGGGCGAAGCTGGCGGTATCACTCAGCACATCGGCGCCTATACGGTGGATGTCAGTGGACGCAAAATCACCTTTTTGGATACGCCCGGCCATGCGGCTTTCTCAGCCATGCGCGCCCGCGGTGCCATGCTCACCGATATCGCGGTGATCATTATCGCGGCCGATGACGGTGTCATGCCGCAGACGCGCGAAGCGATCAAGGCCGCGCAACAGGCCGGCGTGCAGATCATGGTCGCAATCAACAAGTGTGATCTGCCGGTTGCCAAGCCGGACCGGGTGCGCCAGATGTTGCAAAGGGATGGATTGACGCCGGAAGAGTGGGGCGGCGATATCATTTGTACTGAAGTTTCGGCCGTGACCGGCAAGGGTATCGACCAGTTGTTGGAGATGATTCTCCTGCAGACCGACATGCTGGAACTGACCGCCAATCCGAATCGGCGAGCAGACGGTTATGTCATCGAGGCGCAGCTTGAACAGGGGCTCGGGCCGACAGCCACGCTGTTGGTCATGGGCGGAACGCTGAATGTCGGTGATGTGGTGCTGTGCGGCGAACATTTCGGGCGCGTGCGCGGCCTGATCGATGATCGCGGTCGGCGTGTCAAATCGGCGACGCCCGCGACGGCGGTCAAGTGCATGGGGTTGTCCGGAGTGCCCGAGGCCGGCGCGGCGTTTCGCGTGATGCTGAATGAGAAGCGCGCCCGCGGTTTGGCTGAGGAGGCCGCCGAAGAGCGCAAGCTGGCGGAGCTTTCCAGCACCAAGGCCACTTCACTGGACGCCTTGATGGATCAGCTCAAAGAAACGCAGCGCCGCGAGTTGGCCTTGATTGTGAAGGCCGATACGCAAGGCTCGGCCGAGGCGGTCTGTGAGGCGCTCGGGGAGATCAAGAGCGAGAAGGTTTCGCTCAACATCATCCAGTCGGCGATCGGCAATGTGTCAGCCACGGACGTCAACAAGGCCGCCGCAGGAGAGGCCATCGTTGTAGGTTTCAGTGTGAGTTGCGATGCCGGCGTGCAGCAATTGGCGCGCCATCACAGCGTGCGCGTCAACACGTTCCGCATCATCTATGAGCTGCTTGACTTTGTGGAGCAGCGCATGCTCGATCTGCTACCGCCCGAGTACAAGGAAGTTGTCAAGGGCCATGCCGAGATCCGCGCGATCTTCGATATTGGCAAGACCGGTCGCGTGGCGGGCTGCCAGATGCTGGACGGCGTGATCCGTGCAGATGCCATGTTCCGGGTGTTCCGCAAGAAGGAGAAGTTGTGGGAAGGCAAGCTCGCATCGCTGAAGCATTTCCAGAACGAAGTTTCCGAAATTACGGGCGCGCAGGAGTGCGGTATCTTGTTCAGCGGATTCGAAGAGTTCCAGGTCGGCGATACCATCGAGTGTTACGCGCTGGAGGAGTTGCCGCGCACCCTGTAAGTGCTGCCGCTTTCTGCGCCCCATAAGGAGGTGTTATGGCTATTGACCGTCTTGAACGCGTGAACGCGCTGTTGCGGCGCGCGATCGGTGAGGCGCTCTATAAAGTCTTCGCGGGCGACCCGATCGATCTTGGCGCTATCACAGTGACGCAGGTCGAGACCGCGCGCAATCTGCGCAACGCCACGGTAAGTGTCTCGATCTTCGGCTACGAAAACGAACAACGTCAGATGATCATCCGCAAACTGGCCGGCAAAGCGCATGACCTGCAAGCGATCATCAACCGCGAGCTTACGCTCAAGTATACCCCGCGTCTGCGTTTTCAACTCGACACCTCTATCGAAAAAGGCGACCGTGTCCTCGCGGTGTTGAATCGGCTCGATGAGTTTCAGGCGGATGAGCCGACGGAACCGGAAGACTGACGCATCGTGTGCGTCCGCCTTCTGATGCTTTCATTCTGTGCGTGACCATGACTGTTTTCTCTCCTTCTCAAACCCCTCTGGACGGTGTGCTGCTGGTTGATAAACCGGCTGGGCCGACTTCACACGATGTCGTCCGCGATATCCGCAGAACCTTCCGCATCGACAAGGTCGGACACGGTGGTACGCTGGATCCCAACGCCACTGGGCTGCTGGTGATTCTGCTCGGCAAAGGCACCAAGCTCTCAGACCGCATCATGGGCGGCGACAAGGCCTACATCGGTGAAATGCGGCTGGGACGCACCACCTCCACGCAGGATTGTGACGGCGAGACACTGGAGGAAAAGCCGTGGCAGGACGTGACACGCGAGCAGGTAGAGGCGCAGATGACCGCGCTTACAGGCGATATCTTTCAGACGCCGCCGATGGTCTCGGCGATTAAAGTCAACGGTGTGCCGCTTTACAAATTGGCACGGAAAGGCCAGGAGGTCGAACGCAAGCAGCGTTTTGTCCATATCTATCGCATGGCGCTGACGACGTGGGCACCGCCCCTTGTGACCTTTGAGGTGGACTGCACCAAGGGCACCTATGTGCGTACGTTGGCTCATGACATCGGCCAGGCGCTTGGATGCGGTGCCTGTTTGGACGCCTTGCGCCGCACAGCGTCCGGCACGTTTCATGTGAAGGACGCCCTGCCGCTTGACGCGATCCTTGCATTGACACCCAACCAACTTGCGGCGCGTGTGATTCCGCTGACGCAGGCTGCACACGCTCACCTACCATGAAGATCATTTCCCAGCCCGCGCAATTCCGCAAAATTCCAGGGCCCGTGGTTCTGGCCGCTGGATTCTTTGACGGTGTCCATCTCGGCCACCAGCGAGTGTTGTCCGGCGCGGTCGAACGCGCCCGCGAACTGGACGGCCAAGCCTGGGCGCTGACCTTTGACCGACACCCTCTGGCGGTACTCGCGCCCTCAAAGTGCCCCCCCTTACTGAGTACTTCGGAGGAGCGGCTGGGATTGTTGGAGCAGAGCGGGGTCGACGGCATACTGGCGCTTGAGTTCACGCGGAAACTGGCCGTTCAGGAGCCGGAGACCTTTGTCCGCTGGCTGTGCGGCCCGCCGCGCATCGCGTCGCAGACCGCGACGCAAGGCGCGACGGCCAAGCTCAGCGAGATCCGTTGCGGACGCAACTGGCGTTTTGGCCGGCGTGCGACCGGCACGCCTGAGTTGCTGGCGCAGCTCGGTCGACCGTATGGATTCCGTGTCGTGATCGTACCGTATGCCGAGTACCAAGGCATGGAAATCTCCAGTACGCGCATCCGGTTTGCTGTGCGTGAGGGGCGTCTCGACGACGCGGCCGCCATGCTCGGCAGACCTTACTCTGTGCGCGACACCGTGATTCGCGGTCGTGGCGTGGGGCACACGATGAGTGTCGCCACCGCCAATCTGCAACCGAGTGCCGAAGTGTTGCCGCCCAACGGCGTCTATGCCGTGCGCGTGAAGGCGCAGGGCCGGACGTACAACGGCGTCTCCAATCTAGGCGTGCGTCCGACCTTTGCGGATATGGCTCCCGATCGTGCACTGTTGGAAACCCATCTGCTGGATTTCGACGGTGATCTCTATGGGCAAACCATCGAGGTCGTCTTCCTCGCCCGCTTGCGCGACGAACGTGCCTTCACATCGCCCGAGGCACTCACACGCCAAATCGCCGACGATGTCCGCCAAGCAGCGCGGTTTTTCTGATGCGCGGGATTTGGGGCGGGGGCTTGATGGTTTTTCGAAAGAATCGACGGAATCGAATCAATCGAATCGTTCAAAGCGTTACGCTCTTCCCCAAAAAAATTTGCGTAATCTGTGTAATCTGTGGATGAATCCCAGAGGTCACGGCAACAGCACCTGCCGCCACAATGCATCCAGCCGCTTGGGCGAGACCGGCGCGGGGGTGCGTAACTCCTGCGCGAAAAGCGAGACGCGCAGCTCTTCGATCTGCCAGCGGTATTCGGTCAACTGGACGGGATCGTGGCGCGGCGGCTCATCGAGCGCGATGAAGTCCGTGTAGCGCTGCCAGAGCGGTTGCAGGTCGTTGAGTTTACGTAAGTCGCCTTGCGGATTGCCCTGCGCCCGCTGGATACGTATGCGGCAGGCCTCGAGATAGCGCGGCAGATGCTGGAGCCGGGCGGACAGGATTGATTCCGCAAATCCCGGGAAAATCAGCCATGCCAACTGTTCGGTCAGGTCTTCCTGAGTTTCGGTCGGTAGCGTGGCCGCCAGTAGATCGCGCTCTACGTCGCGGGCGGCGTGCAGGATTGCAACTGTCAACCGCGTGCGCGCGAGATGTACGCCATGCAGACGCCCGCGTTCGGCGGCGAGACGCTTCTGAAAGGTCTCGGCGTCGCGGATCGGTGGACGGCCCTCGGTGAACGTCTCGCGCAACGCGGCACGGCCGAGTTCCTTCCCTAGGGATTCGGCGCTCATGTCGAGCTGCTTAAGATATGCGGCGACATCGAACGGTAACGACGGCGGTTGCGTCACGCGCTTCCACTCTTTGCCGAGTGCGATTGCGATCAGGCGGCATACGCCTTTGTCGTGAGCGGCGGCGGCTTCGGCGGACGTTGCGAACAAGCGCAGCGATGCGGTGTCGCCAGCATCGACCAAGGCCGGATAGTGAATGAGCGACCAGCCCGCCTTGCCCGCGTCGATTTGCGCGGGCAGCGCGCCGAAATCCCATTGCGTCAGGCCGTCCTTTTGCCAACGCAGGTCTGGCGTCCGCACGGTGGCGCTCGCGCCCTCGTTGCGCGGCGCGAAGAGCTTGACCAGCAGGGCGATGTTGCGCCCGCTGCCCAGTTCGCGTCCCGTCTCATCCTGAACCACGAATCGCATGCGTAGGTGATCGGGAACCGCGTCTTCGTTCCAATAGTCAGTCGGCACACGGATGTTGCGCGCGGTGTACAGCGCATCCGAAAAGGCCTCGTTCAACGAGCCCTGTCCGGGTTGGAGATAGCTGCGGCACATGC
Organism: Verrucomicrobiota bacterium; assembly: GCA_022704125.1. Classification (GTDB taxonomy): domain Bacteria; phylum Verrucomicrobiota; class Kiritimatiellia; order RFP12; family UBA1067; genus DUPH01. Next base: position 9,986 of record JAKJHA010000065.1, read on the forward strand.
TCAGCGTCTCGTCAATCGGCTGCAGCAGACGGCGGTAACGGGTCGGCAGGACGTGTATCATCCAGCGCAGTTTTTCATCCAGCAATCCGGGCACCAGCCACTCGCTGCGCCATGCCGCGACCAGCGGCAGGATGGCAGCCGGCACGGTGCAGGTGATGCCGTCGTCCGTTTCGCCGGGCGCGTTGCGATAGGTCAGGGCTAGGCGGTTGCCGGAGAGCGTGACGGCATCCGGATACATCTGCGAGAGGTCGCGAACGGGCGGCAGATCCGCTTCGGTCATGGTCAGCGTGTTGGCCGCATCCGCATGTTCGCGCAGCCAGCGGCGCAGGTCGGCGGCACTGCACAGCTCCGGCGGCAGGCGGGTGTCGTAAAAGGC